>CADCIQ010000030.1 GCA_902801425.1 uncultured Bacteroidales bacterium
GCTTGATTATTTCCATCGCATGGCGTATGGAACATCAAAGGTGTTGTCGGAATATCTCAAAGAGGGTGAGCCGTATGATATGATACGTAAGGTTTACTCTATAAACATTGTGTACTTCTCTCTTGGGCAGGGTGAGGACTACGCCTATCACGGCACAACCCAGTTTGTCAGCATGCACGATGAGAATGATATTCTTAAACTGTCTGCTGCCCAACGTAAAGCTTTTGGATGTGATATGCCGTCAGATGTCTTTCCTGAGTATTATCTGCTTCGTGTGGATAAGTTTGACAAGTTAGCTACCACACCTCTTGACGAATGGATTAGTTTCTTAAAGACAAGCGAGATTCCTGTTACCTTCAATGCTCCTGGTCTTCCAGAGGCTCGTGAGCGTCTTCGTGTAGATTCTTTAACTGACGAAGAGAAGAAAGATTATCATCGCATGATGGAAAACCTTCGCTATCAGCGTAGTGTCATTAAGACTGGTAGAGAGGAAGGACGAGCAGAAGGCAGAGAAGAAGGTTTGGTGGAAGGACGAAAAGAAGGTTTGGTGGAAGGGCGAAAAGAAGGTTTGGTGGAAGGACGAAAAGAAGGTTTGGTGGAAGGACGAAAAGAAGGTGCAATCCGAATCGCCCAAAATATGAAGCAGGAGGGGTTTCCAGTCTCTCTGATTACAAAGATGACAGGACTTTCGGAAGAGGAAATCAATAAGTTGTGATTTTTTCTTGTCGTATCAAAAAATATAAACGAGCCAAGCAAATTCGTTACTGGATTTGCTTGGCTCGTTTAGTATAATAAACATGAGATTCTGTTATTCATTGCCAATACCGTATGCGTTTGCCATTGATCTAATATGCTTTGCGACTTTTTGACGGATAATATCGAGTTCAATTGCAAACCTCCCGTTAATCGTATCTGTTGTAGATTTCCTATTCCTTTGCGATAGGGTATAGCTTGATGAACTCTCTCTGATGATTGTTGCCGTCGTTGAGGAACTATGCGGATTTTATCGCCTATGGTATCAATGTTGAGATCCCATTTTCAATGAAAACAGTTTCTTCCTGCTCCTACCATCCAAAATGATATAAATGCCATTAGGCTTGATTTCATTTACTCTCATACCATTAATATTATAGATAGCCTTATTACTGTTATTTGTTGTCATAACATCCTCTATGCCAGTATATACACGGTTGATATATTCAATTCCAGCAATGGCATCTATCTCACCCCAACCATAATAGTTGTTTGGATAGGACAATGACTCGTCATAATGTGTACAAGTATGGGCAAAGACATCCTTAATCTGTTCCGGAGTTAGTGTAGGGCATACCTGAAGCCAGAGGGCAATGACACCCGTAACTGCAGGACACGCCATGGATGTGCCTTTTGCCATAGCCCAATAATGCTTTCTACCCTCATATTCAAATACCCGTGAGCCGTATTTCTCTTCAAGATGCAAATCATTTCTATAACTGTTGGTAGAAGAAACGATATTCACTCCTGGAGCTACGACATCTGGTTTGATACAGCCATTAAGGGCTGGGCCTATGCTACTGAAATTCGCCTTTACGCCGTTTATACCAAGGTTATCACCATATATAGCTCCTGTGTGGCTCGTAACAGTAGTAACGTGAGCCGTAGCACCTACGGCAATTACCCTTTCTGCAGAAGCCGGGAAATTTACGCTATGCGTCTGCTGAAAATCGCATAGTGTATTGTCAAGATTGCTGCTTTTGAAAGTTCCACCACCATAGAATACTTCTATGTCGTTGTCAGCTCCGAGAACAGAAAGTGATATTTCAGTATTCTTTCCGAAACTATCATTATCAACATCGGAAACAAAAAACTCCGAGGCAATCAAGGTTTGGTCATAGCATTCTGGATATGTGCATACACAAACGGCAAAGCGTTCATTGCCAACAAGAAGCGTATCTTTCATCACACTATCAGGAAAGGCAGAAAGCTTTGTCATGTCATATTCCCACTTTAATCGTTCTGCATTATTCTGATAGAAAGTCAATAGCATCTTCACGGGCTTTTTTGAACGCATGACATACGAGGCATCTTTTGAGGAACTCGTAAGGAAAGCCCCTTTCTTGCTCTCGCCTTCAGCCTTATGGATATAGGTATTTTTTATGCCGTCATTGCCTGCAGCAGAGCATAGTATGCGCCCCGGACCTAACATCTTATTAAGAACCTCCTGATAGAGTTTGCTTTCATACATGTCATCAGAAGTGCCTTCGGAAAAATTTATCACACAAGGCTTTCCTACGCTCTCGGCATAGTCAAATATATACTTAAAGCCAAGCAGATCAGTAGCTGTGGTGTATTTGTATGTGTCTTCCTTTGATACAATATCCTTATTATCAGAAGTATAGTTTGCCACAATGCACATCTCCGCATCAGGAGCCATACCGATATACTGACTTATAGTGCCGTCTCCCTCACCACCAGAACCAGTCGCAGTACCCATAGTGTGAGTACCATGATAATGATTTATGCCATCCGCCGTATATCTCTTGTTGAGAATAGCCTCTGTACCTATGTATTGCCTTCCGACATATATAGTATCATTTCCAGCATCAGTCTTTCCGACGACAGCCTCACCTTCTTCCGAAGTGTCAAGCATATCCCATACCTGCTTTATGCGAAATTCCTGCATATCAGCTGAATACCAGTTAGGATGCGTGAGATCAAAACCTATATCCATAATACCGATGATGACACCTTTGCCTGTTGCAGACAATGGGGCAGAACTATTCCAAACATCTCTTGCTCGTACTATCGTTGCTGAGTTATCATTTGTAACAGAGCAACTCTTTCCTGCCTCTATCCTGTGGATTGAAGGGTATGAGCAAAGGGCAAATACCTTGTCAAGGGGTATGCTCGCAATATAGATATCATCCCAGTTGGCGTATATCTTACAACCGTTTTTTCTCAGTAACTGAACGTCGGAGGTTTTGATCAAGGCGGTAATGGCCTCTCCCCCCGCCCTGACACATACTCCGATGTTGATAACATCGGAGTATGTGTCAGGGCGGGGGGAGAGGCTACTAAGGCTTTCCTCACATACGAGGACATTTTGCCTTGATCTTGTGACCAAGACAAAGTTGCGTTTAGCAACAGAAGTAGCAATATGTATAATTTACTGCGTGACATTTTTTGTATTTCTGGTTGCAAATATAATAAGAAAAACTGAAAAAAGCATCTTTGTAATTTGTAATTTGTAATTTGTAATTGAAAATAATTACTTTTCTCGATTTTTCTTATTACCTTTGTGCTCGAAAATAAAAATGTAAATTTAATTGTAAATGAGTAAGATGCATTTCCGCATTCCGGCTCCCTCCCTACGGGGGAGGGCGGGGGGAGAGGCCGAAAATAAATACAACAGCATTATAAAGGCGACAAGTCTCTTGGGTGGTGTTCAGATGATTAATATTCTGCTCAACCTCCTTCGTACTAAAGCCATAGCCATATTGCTTGGTCCTTCTGGTGTAGGTTTAAATGGTATCTACAATGAGACTCGTGAGCTTATCCATACTACTACGAATCTCGGTCTTGACATCAGCGGTGTACGTGGCATATCTCAGGCATTTGAGCAGAACAATGCCATGGAGATTGACCGTCAGGTAAGATTACTCCGCACATGGGTATTGCTGTTTGCTTTGTTCGGCACTCTTCTGTGTACCCTTATTGCCCTGCCTCTTTCTCAGTTTACTTTCAAAGACAACTCGCATACGTGGGATTTCGTATTCCTCTCACCTGCTGTGGGTTTCAGCACTATTACTTGTGGTGAAATGGCTGTTCTCAAGGGCTTGCGAAAGTTGAAATCACTCGCCTCCTTATCAATAGTCAATGTGGTTATTGCTATTGTTGTATCACTTCCTATCTACTATTTCTGGGGCTTGAGTGGAGTTCTTCCTGCATTGGTTATTTGCACTTTACTATGGGCAGTAGCAGCCCTTGCATACGGCATTAATGCTCATTCTTTTGGTTTCTTTACAAAATCAAAACAGTTGAAAGGAAGCAACATATTGCTTGGCATTGGCATTACCTTCGTTGTGTGTGAGATAATCGACCATATAGCCAAACTATCCGTACAGAGTTATCTCAATAACAACGCATCTCTCGAAATGGTAGGACTTTATAATTCCTGTCGTACCATGACCTTGACCTACGCAGGAATGGTGTTCTCAGCAATGGATCAAGATTATTTTCCACGACTTTCAGGTGCTGTGAAGAATATGCTTGAGCGTACTGCCATACTAACCAAGCAGTTGGATGTCACGCTGATGATAATCACCCCTATGCTTGTTGCCTTTATCGTCATAATGCCAGTCATAGTGCCGTTGTTGCTTAGTGGCGAGTTTAATGCCATTATCCCTATGGCTCAGATAATTGCTGCAAGTCTTATCTTCCGTGCCATATATCTTCCAAACGCCTATCTGCCACTTGCAGCAGGCGATTCTAAGGTATATCTCGCCCTCAATGTGATAGGTGCCTTGAATACATTTTGGATAATCCTTGGCTATAAGCTTGGTGGATTGATAGGTATGGGTGTGGCTATGTTTGGCGAGAATCTTATTGATGTGCTGATGGTAATGTTTATTTCCAAGTGGAAATACAAGATTTCATTACCTTCCAAGACAAAGACAATGATCATTCTCGGCTGTCTGTTTATGCTTGCGACCTATTCCCTTTGTTGTCTTTTGGAAGGCTGGAGCTATTGGCTTGTAGGTGCAATTCTTATTGCTCTCAGCATCTTGTATTCGCTTAAGAATTATAAGGAAGCGTAAAGCATATATTCGTAGATTTATGAGTGAAAAGCCAAAACATTTTAAGGGATTTCTGATAGCATTGTCAGCATTGACAATCATCGAGTATTTATTACTTAAATGTATATTTACCGATGATCCTGCAATCTTTTTTATGGCCACTATTTTCTTCTTTGTTCCATTTATTATTTTGTGGCTATTCAATTTCTATATAGTCTTCAAATGCTTTAGGATGCGCAATATCTGGGAGCGTTGCTTTATTGCGTGGGTGGCAATTCTATTTCTATTAATGCCAATTTCCTTTAAAATCAATGAAAGGCATGAGGATAATAATTATTTATCTTCCTTTATCAAGCTACCAGACGGTGATACCTTAACCATTACAAGTGATAAGGTAATCTTTGGCAAATGTGATAGTTTGAAAAATATTCAGAAGGACTATATTGATTTACGTTATGAATGTCATAATTATTCCATTACTTTGACTCAAGATGACACTCTGTATATCTGGACAGAAAATGATTCACTACCAGCAAAGACGCATGAGCTAAGATATCCTGTGGGCAAAATATATGCAGATTACAGAAAGGAGGAGTATAATAATGCCATTATCAAGAAGAAAATGAAATGGATGTTTGAGTATAATTTTATGTATGATGGCATACATACAGGGGGCTCTCAGACATTGATACACATAGTAGGTGACAGTTTACATGAAAAAATGTGGTGTAATTATTCTCCTATACATATTGGCAAGCGAGAGTTTCGTAAAGAGCGTACAACAACATTAAAAGAGTATTTTAAATACTCAATACCTGTTGATTCGTTGTTTGATTAGCAAAAAAAATCCCGATTATAGCCAGAGATTTTATTGTCTTTGATTTTATAAATTTCCAATAACACCATATTATCTCCACACATTCATCGCTCATCCTCCGAACCAAACTCGATGTAAACTCGCTAAATCTCCGCTCCTTCACCGACTTTGCACCGACTTTGCACCGACTTTGGTACGGAGGATCATAGGAGGAAGAACGGAATTACATAGGAATCATTAACGACCTAATCCTTTTCTTTTATTGCAGCAATAACCCTATCCATATCTGAAAGGTCATATCGCTGATCTACTGTTATGGTCAGTATTTGGTCTTCCTTTTCCCATATCAATCGGGCATAGATGGATTTCTGTGCCAGTTTTTTTTGCATTTCTGATATATTAGATACACGGAATGGGAAGAAGAGAGGGGCGGTAGTCAAACGACTGATGTCGGCAATAAGTTCTATGTCCTTTACATCCTTCAATCCTTCGTAAAGGCGTTTGTAGTTCTCTATCCTTATCTTTTGCTGGGTATCAGCATCCTCTAAAGCGAGGAGTTTCTTTGAAACAGATGCCATAGCATGTGGAGTAATAGGTCGTGTCATAAGACTCTCCACCTCATGTGAAAGGCGTATAGATTCGTCTTTTACCTTTGCATCACCAGAAAGGAAATAATCGCCTCTCAATCTCATAGCCTTTGTCTGAAGAGCTACTATCTCGTCATTTCCGATACTTGGCATCTGCATTTCCTCATTTGTTTCAAGAAAAGCACCATCAGGAATAGCAAACCACTTTCTGATACTTCCTACATAGTATTTTATGAATGGCAGACGCATAGTAGAGAAAAGGCATTGCGTAAGGTCGAGGATTATCTCACAACCATCTTCGTGCATTTCCCCAAGCATATCCAACTCATCCTTAGTGAGATCCATTCCAAAATATGGATGTACGACAATAAGGTTTGGATGAAATTCTGAGAATATCTCCTTTGCCTTTGGAATATCTATCGTCAGATCGTTACATACAGGATAGAACTGATAGTCATATCCAAGTTGCTGAAATGGTGCGATAACCGTATCACAGGTGTATTTAGGAAGCATAACCTTTTTACCGTGAGAAAGTTCCTTGCTCGCTATGAGATAGATAGCTTCACGGCAGAAAGAGAGAAGTACGGCCTCTCCCCCCGCCCTCCCCCGTAGGGAGGGAGCCGGTTCGCTAACAAACTTTTCCTCTGATAGACTATCATTTTCCCCATTGAGCACACCGGCTCCCCCCCTACGGGGGAGGGCGGGGGGAGAGGCCGTCTTTTCATACAACGGAAATATACTTCCTATTTCTTTCATTTCTATTCTGTTATAACTCGTAGATGCTCCGACATATTGTCGATAGTATCAAGCATTTCCTGTTGGTTGTTGAACTTGGCAAATATAACTGCTACGGTATCATTACCATTATGTGTCAGTTGAATGTCATCACCAATATTTATCAAGTGAGTGATATTGATAACCTTATCGCGGAAATAATCCGACATCCAAAGCTCTTTATAACGCCCATTCTCATTAGCGTATGGACGATAGTACATAACGTAGTTCGTACTGTCACAGAGCACGTTATCACGCTTTGGAAGTTCATCGCCTACCGCTGCACGAACCGTGTATATATTCTCCTTAAAGCCTGTTGCCTTCTCTTCAAGATACGGAATATTGCAACCGCCATTCCTTGGTCCTAAGTCAAGGAAGTATATGCCTCCGTCCTTGCCTACGACAAACTCCACATTACAAGGACCAGTCCTCATATCAAGCAGAGTAAAGAGCCTTTGTAGTTCGTCAATCGCCTTTTGCTTCATTTCCGGACTAAGCTCTGAAGGTGTACTTAGCGAAACTGGTACAAGTGCCGACTTTCCCACAACGTGATGCTGATCACAGAAACCAGCAAAGATAATCTTACCGTTATCAAGGAAGATATCACCGTCCAACTGATGCCCTACCTTCTCTATAAACTTCTCAACGATTACACGTCCGCAGATAGAATATGAAAAAGACTCCTCCCAATGCTCAGTTAGTTCGTCTTCGTTTGTTATTGCAAAAACACCTCTGCTACCTGCTGAATCCACAGGTTTCATTATAGCCTTGCTCCCTTCCTTACTTTTATCTCTGAAATATAGAATTGCCTCTTCAAGATTAGTAAAGCTCTCTGCCCAAGGAGTACAGAAGCCGTTATCTCTAAGGAATTTACGAAATAAATCCTTATGGGTAAGCGTGCATACTGCTTTGTATGGATTGCCCGGCAATCCCATTTCTTCTGCCACGTATGCTGCAATAGGTGCAAGGGTATCAGAGCTGTAGGGAACTATTCCGTCGATATTCAGTCGCTTTGCCTCACGAAGCACAGCCTCTTTATCCACAATATCCACCTTGCAATATTCATCAGCCACCTTATGTCCGGGATTGCCCTCGTGTAAGTCGGCACTTATGACATAATAGCCTTGCCGTTTTGCCTCAAGGGTAGCCTCCGTCTGCACGATATTGCCACCGAGGACCATAATACGTTTCTGTTCCAATTTCCAGTTTTTTAATTATAAAATGAAAAGTGAAAAATGAAAAATACAGATTAGCTTTCAAGTGTGACCTGTATTTTATTATTTTTCATTATTCATTTTTCATTTATGATTTCCTTATAAATCTTCTCATACTGCTTTGCCACCTTCACACATTCGTGGTTGCGCCTTACATACTCGCGACTCTTCTCCTTTAGTGTCTGAAGTTCATCCTTTGGCATAAGGATTAGTTTCTCAAGTTCTGAATAAACGCTTTCGTATGAAGGAGTTACGTTAATAATGGCACGACAGTCATGCTCGCCCATCATCTCATAGTTCACAGCCTCACCACCACTAATGCACACAATACCCTTTGACAAAGCCAAGAGGGCATTCATTCCCGGACCGTATGAATATACTTGATCGAGCATCACATCAGAGTTATCCATCATGTGCTGATACTCTGCAAATGGAATGTTTGATGCAAGTTTTAGTTCCATCTTGTCAGGATATTTCGCAAGAAGGTCTTTTGCCACCTTCATCATAATATCAGTACCCTTATATGCTCCAAACTCCTTCTTATATCCAAGGAACACGCGAAGTTTGTCGGATGCTGGAGGGCATACCGGCTCAGGCATCTTTATCGGAAGAGGAATGAAATGGTTCTTCTCACGAATAGGAATACCATTCTTGTCCTTGTCGGTTACAAGGTCGTAGGGAGCCCAGTATTCGTATATTACCGATACAACGGCATCACACCAGTATGCTACCTCTTTTGATAGCTTTTCCTTTGCAGTTCCCACACATTCATTATATGCACGCTCGCCAAACTCGGTTGAGCGAGGCTTATCCCCAAGATTATAATCAGAATATACAAGGGGCTTGAAATGCTTATGGTTATAGCAATAATAATAGTCATCACCCATAGCACATAGCACAATACCCTTGTTGTGCTTTCTCAGGAAGTTGAAGATAGGAATAACCCTCTCTGCCTTAAGGTGCAGGAAGTGGGGGTTTACGAGTTGGATAATGTCATAGCCACATAGCTTAGGCAGAGCCTTCAGCAAACGGAACAAATATGAAATACCCCCCCACATGCCAAACGACCTTCCAAGGTCAATATCACGATTATAGTTGCTCCAGCCATGTCCACCATTAGCCGTAGTCACCTCATGGCCGAGAGTTCTCAATCCCTCAGCCAGATTGTTGTGAACATTACTGAATTCACCTAATAACAGTATTTTCATCTATGTGAGAGAATCATTTATATCGTCAGAGCAATAATGCTATGCAAAACATTATGAATTTTACCCAAATCACCATATCATAAACTAAATTATTTCTTTTACTACAGTAAAGCAAAAGTCCCAGATTACCGTGGTAATCTGGGACTTTAAATATATCTCTATAAAATGATTCTTACTTGAAGAGCAATGGAGCCATCTCCTTGAGTGAACGGCGCCATGTGAGGAACTCGTGTGCTGTGCCCTCAGAAACATAGCCAGTAGCCTTGAAACCTGCTGCCGTGAGGTCGCTTACAGCCTTGTTGATGCGGTCTGGTGTCTCCTTGCTACCGCAAGAGAGGAACATGTGCTTAGGAGTCTGCTTGCCTTCAAGATCCTTTGGCTCATAAACGCCACCGCTGAGCAAGCCCCAGTAACCGAATACCTCAGGACGAGCGAGAGTAGCCATACGTGTTTCCATACCACCCATTGAAAGACCTGCCATAGCACGATGGTCACGGTCAGCGATAGTGCGGAAATGTGAATCTACATAAGGTACAAGCTCATCCATGAGAACCTTCTGGAAAGCTGTCCAGTCGAACTCATTCATGTGGCCCCACTTCAACTCATTTGTCATACCGTAGGTCATAACTATGATGAATGGCTCACACTTACCCTCTGCGATAAGGTTATCCATTATGAGGTTTGCATGACCCTGATTGCTCCAAGCTGTCTCATCCTCACCCCAACCATGCTGGAGATAAAGAACTGGATACTTGTTTGCAACGAGCTTTTTACCCTTCTTTACAGTAGCATTCTCATAACCTGCTGGTGTATATACGTATGCTACACGCTCTGAGTTAGTTGATGGAGAGTGGAAGAGTATCTTCTGTACATTTCCGTGAGGAACATTCTTGAGAGCATAAAAATCCTTGTCGTGAGCAGGAATCTCGATACCTGACTCCCAACGTACTGAACCATAGTAGTTCTTAGCACCTGGATCGTTTACAACACCACCGTCGATAGTGAGGTGATAGTAGTGGAAGCCCTCATCCATAGGACCTTCTGTTGTGCCCCACCAGTAGCCGTCCTTACCCTTGCGGAGAACAGTACCGCCTCTACCACCAAGGCCGAGGCTAACGATAACAGACTTAGCCTGTGGTGCCTCTACACGGAAACGTGCATAGCCCTGAGAGTTAACCATTGGGTACTCCTGACCAGGCTGGTTGAGCTCGCTTGGCTTGAAGTCCTCGATAGGAGAAACATTGTCCAGAGCTGGGTCGAACTTGAGAACTGCGTTGTAAGCCTCCTTCTTGTTCAAATCCTTGTCGAAAAGGAGAGGATAGTTTGATGTGCCTACCCATGAATCACGGTCAGAGAGATTCCAGAATGTAACAACATCAACCACGTCCTTATGCTTGCGCAGACACTTGAAGAGCTGTGCATACTGGTCGGTGTGGAGAGCCTTTACCCAAGGCTTGATCTCTACACCCTGACGGCTGAAATTAAGCTGACCACCCATTTCCTCATTAGCACGGATGTCAAGCTCAGTAATCTGGATATGCTTAACAAGAGTAGCATACTTATCGATAGCATTACCGAAATCCTCCATAGATGGGTTGAAAATGTTGAGATGCCCCTGCATACCGATACCGTCGATAGGCACACCTGCATCCTTCATCTTCTTAACCATGTCGAAGATACGCTGGCTCTTTCCCTTGTCGAATGCGTTATAGTCATTATAGAAGAGGAGAGCCTTAGGGTCTGCCTCACGAGCGAACTCGAATGCCTTTGCGATGAACTCATCACCACAGAGTTTGTAGAGGTTTGACTCGCGGTATGGACTTCCTGCAGGACGATTGCCCCATGCAGGACGCTGATTGTCTGCCATAGCCTCATTTACTACATCCCAGCAATAAACAATGTCCTTATAGCGGTTTACAACCGTGTGGATATGCTCACGGAGACGCTCGTAGAACACTTCCTTCTTAACGAACTTGCCTTTCTTGTCGTACATCATCCAGTTGGCAAACTGGCTGTGCCAAACGAGACAATGACCACGCATTGGAATCTTGTTGCGACGGCACCAGTTAGCGATGCTATCAGCTTTTTCCCACTTCCATTCACCCTCTTTTGGATGAAGCTCACCTGGCTTCATGTCGTTTTCACAGGTAACGCTGTTGTAGTTCTCGAGAATCACTTTCTGCTCTGCCTCAGAGAAGTTACGTGTGTTGAGCGCAACACCTACCTTGAAATAGTCTTTGTAGGCATCCTTGAGTCCCTGAGCAAATGTGTTCTGAGACGCAACGAGTGCAAGGCCAAAGACTACTGCCTTCATTGTTGGGTTAAGTTTCATAGATGTTTTAAAAGTTCGGCCTCTCCCCCCGCCCTCCCCCGTAGGGAGGGAGCCGGAGTGCGATAGGCTTGTTAATTGTTATTTGTTGATTTTTAATTGTTCATTTAGTTTTAGCCTTCCGGCTCCCTCCCTCGGGAGGGCGGGGGAAGGGGTCACTTAATTATCTTCTTTCCATTTAGGATATATATCTGACCCTTCTGTGGCTCAAGAACACGCTGTCCGTTGAGGTTGTAGAAGCGATTGTCGTTAACAGGGAACTGGAAATCCGTAATTTGCAATTCGTTGATTCCTGTTGTCTCTGGTGAATAGTCAGCATTGTTTGTGACATAGAAGTTCTTAATCTTGATCGGAGAACCACCATTGTCCCATAATCCGAGGATATAGATGTGTGATGCATCTATCTTCTTACCATTTGCCGTCATATTCTGGAGATTGACAATAACCGTCGTCTTCTTGTTTACACTCTTCTGATACGGAGTGCCCCAGTAGTTATTAGCATCAAACAATCTTAATGACCAACCATTTGACGCAGGAGCCTCTGCAAGGTTTAATACAAGATACTTAAATTTTGAGAAATCACGACCACCAGAGAACTTGAAGCCTCCAAATCCGTATGTGCCAACCGTGAGAGTGAATGTTCCATCTGAATTTGTGGTTACCGAACCCTTTTCCCAGATCTCCGGATTGAAATAGTCCTCATCATTTGGATAATACCAAGGAATGCTTGCAATAGAATCCTTGACATGCTGAATAGAATCAAGAATATGCTGCTCCCTCTCTACGCTGTAAGAGGTGATGTTTTCCGCATATTGCTTGAACCAACGATAGCATGCGCGTGGGCAAGCTTCTGGATCGGTATAGAATGTCTTACCGTCTGGCTTGGTGTCGTTATATTTTGCGAGCTTGTCAGCATCAGTAAAGAGCATCCAACTAACGTTTCCTGTCTTATCCATGATGAAACGGAAGTTTGCACCAAAGCCAACACCGCCCTCTGTGCCAGTCGTTGCCTTACCCCAAGAACTATTATATTTCTTAGGAGCCCAATCCATCTCGGTTACGAGAATTGGAGATTTTGCAGCTACACCTGAGATGCTATTCGTCCAACCTGCATTGAACTCAACATAGCCTGCTCCTGAAGTTTCTACCTTCTGCTCAACAGAGGCAACCTCAGAGTCTGAGCCATACCAACCTGGATAGCAATGAACTGCATAACCGATGTTCTCGCCCTTGATAGGATACTTCTCATAGCCCTGATAGTTCTGCTGCCAGCAAAGACCAGGTACCCACAGAATGTTATTGCAACCTATGGCACGAATCTCGTCAACAATCTTCTGGAAATACTTGGTGCAGTTCTTCTGAGAACTTTCATTCCAATGAGTATATTGCGTCCCCCTTCATATTCACAGGCTCATTTGCAAGCTCGAACATAACGTATGGGTTGTTCTTCAGTTTCTCATGGTTGCAAACGTAAGTCCACACCTTGATGAGATACTGCTGATAGTCATCGCCAATGGCAAGATTCTCAGGACATACGCCCGGTGGACGCATTACCACATAGATGCCATTCTCGATAGCATATTCTGCCATTGGAATAAAGACCTGATCAAGATATTTCTTGAAGAGCTCCATATCAAATGCCACGATATTATTCTCTCCATAGTACTTTCCTGGGTTTGCGTTCTCCCATTGTTTCACCTTTGTCTCGTTGTTGCTCCAATGTGGATCCATGTGCAAGCGCATCCAGTTCACCATCCAACCAGCGTCAAGCATCTTACTTATCTGCTCCTTGTTCCACTTCACACAGGCAGCAGCATCATGAGTCTTGCCCCAGAGTACATTACCATAGGAATCCTTACACCACGCATAACCATTGAAATATGCGCTGTAAGTCTGACCAAAGCCGTGAAGGTTTACGATACTGTCATTACCGTTTACATCCTTTGCCATAAGGTAACGACCTTTGACGAAAAGCTCTGGCATTCGCATACCACGCCAAGCAAATGTTTCGTTAGAAACAATCAAAAGGAGAGCTAAGAGAGAGAGCCTCCATGTTCCGTGTAGAATTTTTGTCATATTTTTGTTTTGGTTTAGTTTCAGTTGGGTTTAGGTGTTGTAGTTATTTAGAACTTAAATGTTCGCGAAAATGCCATACGGCAACATCCACCAGCCATAGCGAATGCAAAATTACAAAAAAATCTCTACACTTCGTATAAATCTATCATTATTTTTTCTGATTAGATAAATTTAAGGGGAGCATGTCTGAAAATAAGGATTTTAGTGTATGCTCAAAGATTTTACCAGACAGCAATAGTTTCTGGGTTAAATTTTCTTGTCATCGTTACTAATTTCGTTCCCAAAGCCAATGCGTTTATAGGAAATTTCATCAAACTCACGTTGAATTAATGTCATAGCAAGAACCTTCAACCTAAAAACCTTCGTTGTAGCTCCGTTCTTCGTCTCATATAAATACCATTATATTTCCATAATAATACAATTAAGATACCATTAAATTACCATAGTTTATGGTATTATTATGGTATTATAATGGTAATATAATGGTATTATAATGGTATTATCATCGGAGGAAAAGCAGAAGAAGATGTTTATTTCCACTCTATCATATTGAAAATTATTCTCATAACAATAAAAAAAACGAAAGAAACGATATTTTCCGTTCATTTTGTGTTTTCCATATTCAAATAAACTCTTCCCTCTCAGGTCCGTTCCTATGAATGGGAGGTAAATGGAACCTACAACGGACTTACTTGGGAGGTACATATAAATGAATTATGAAATGCGTGTTTCCTTTTTCATCTGATAAATGAAAAAATATTGCTAAAGTTATACGATTATCACTTATTTGCTGTAACTTTGCCGACAGTTAAAAAAATAGACAATATGAGAGACTTCGTGAAAATCATCTTCGTTTTATGTGCTGTTACTATGACAGTTGCTTGTACCCGACCGAATCGTAATAATAATACGACGGAAGATCCGTTATCGGTGAAATACGAGAATGATCTTTTCTCTATAGACTTGCCAAGTGGATGGGAGATTGATGATTCCGGTTGGTTGGGACTCGATTCTATGCAAAACGAAGTGGAAATACATTCAAGCAATTCACCTGTATGGTTCCACATTGTCAAGACATTCATTCCTATTCAATGGAAAAATGTTTATGAGGCTACGGAAATGGCAATAGCCGCAAGGGCTATGAGTGGTGCTAATGTAGAGCTTATTAAAAGGACTGACAGCGTAGAGGTTGGAGGCTATCCTACTTCTATCTTATATTTTGCCAATGTTGTGGATAAAGACACAATCATTCAGAAACAATATGTGACATATCTTGAAGACTCACATATCGTTATCTATTTTAATGAGAATTTCTATTCAAATCAATGGGATGAAGCTCAGAAATATGGAGAAAAGATAATAGGTTCAGTTAAACTGAAGAAGGTTGTTAATCCTCTTGAAAAAGATAGCGTGATGAAAGAAGCCATACAAAAGGCGATGGATGGCAAGAAAATACAGCAGGAATATATAGAAAAGGGCAAGAAAATAGTTAATGGCAAATAGATAAATCCCGCTCTCGGCAAGCATTATAATGCGCTAAGAGCGGGATTAAATTATATATTATCTGGTTCTGAAAACGCAGATTATATTAAGCCTTTCTCATCTTAAGAGAGTACTCGCGAGGAGTGCAGCCCATCTTCTCCTTGAAGATACGACGGAATGTGTACTCGCTGCTGAACCCTACGAGGAATGCAATCTCACTTGCACGCTTTGTGCCCTTCTCAAGAAGTGGCATAGCCTCCTGAAGACGAAGGTCGTTTACGTATGCTGTGAAAGATGTTCCTCTTTCCTTATGAAGATATGCACTGAGATATGTGCGGTTACTATTCATGTCACGTGCCAGAGTCTCGATATAAACGTCTGGATTAAGATAGAATTTCTCAGCCTCATACTTCTTGAGAAGTGCGGCAAAATTCTTTGGTTTAGAATTTCTCATTTTGATTTTACTAATGTTATTTGTTATCCGTTTGTTAATATTCTATTTTCTTTATGAAAAAAGTAGATTCTTGCCTTGCTCTTACGAGTGCTTACAGAGAACCGTTATAAATAACGGTAGGATTTTTGCTCTATTGTATGCTTTTTACGCTTTTACGGCAATGCTCTTCCGTATTATGTAGGATATACAAGCAGACTTTGAGATTTCCCATGAAGCCATCATACGATGTTAATGTCATTTGCAAAAAGCGTTCAATCATAATTTAGTCAAAAATATATGGAGACTCTTATCACAGGGGTGAATAAAAATGCAATATTTACCCATAGGAACTCCATTTTCTTTTGCAAAAGTACAAAAAAAAATCGATTTTTGAGCATTTTTTTTCTGAAAAATGATAAAAATTGTTAAGTTTTTAACAATTTGGGATAAAAAAATTGCACACACAAGCAATTGTGTGTGCAAAAACGCTAAATACAGAATGGTTTTCTTTATTTTACTTCCCAAATATCATTGGTTTCAAGAAGCTCTGCGAAGTTGTGATACTTCTTTGCAGCCTTTACTTCCTCGATCTGTGCAGTTACACAATCGTCGTAGGTTGGAGCATCAACATCACGGATAACACCGAGTGCTACTGGGAATCCGTCGCCGTTGCCCATGAGAGCAAGTTTGAGCTGAAGGGTATTGTCCTCACAATGTGCATCGTGAACAAGGATATCCTTCTCTGTGATGCCATTCTCGCCAATCTTTACAACCTTAAGGCCGAAACCTTCCTGAACAAGTCCGAACTCACGGTCCTTACCGAAGATCAATGGCTTGCCGTGCTCTACGTAGATAGCGTTCTCTGCACGACCTGCTGAGTTATACACAGCAGCATGTGTTCCGTCGTTGAAGATAACACAGTTCTGGAGAACCTCAGTTACAGAAGCGCCCTTGTGCGCATTTGCAGCCTTGAGAACTTCAACGGTGTGCTTGCCGTCAGTTGCTACGGTACGAGCAAAGAAGTGACCACGAGCGCCGAAACAAAGCTCTGCAGGACGGAATGGATCCTCAACAGTACCGTAAGGAGAAGACTTACTTACAAAGCCACGTGGAGAGGTTGGAGAGTACTGACCCTTTGTAAGACCGTAGATGCGGTTGTTGAGAAGGATCATGTTGAGGTTGATGTTACGACGGTTAGCGTGGATGAAGTGGTTACCACCGATAGCGAGACCGTCACCATCACCTGAAATCTGCCAAATGCTAAGGTCAGGATTTGCAATCTTTGCACCTGTAGCGATAGCTGCTGCACGACCGTGAATTGTATTCATGCCGTAAGTAGCCATATAGTGAGGCAGACGTGAAGAACATCCGATACCTGATATAACTGCTATGTTCCAAGGGTCAACGCCGATTTCTGCCATTGCCTTGTGAAGTGATGCGAGGAAGAAGTGGTCACCGCATCCAGGACACCAACGTGGCTGTCCTTTCTTATAATCGTTAGCTGTATATGCCATTTTGTTTTGCTTTTTTTATGGTTTTAACCTATGATCTTGTTAAATGCAGCGACGAGCTCATTAACCTTGAATGGCTGTCCCTTAACCTCATTATACTGTGCAGGTACGAAGTTATCAACCTTCATACGCAACCAAGCAGCGAGCTGTCCCATGTTCTGCTCAGCAACAACTACCTTTGGATACTTCTTGAGTACCTCAGCAGTATTCTTTGGCAGTGGGTTGATGAACTTGAAGTGTGCGAGGGCAACCTTCTTGCCAGCAGCACGCATCTCGTCCATAGCAGCATGGAGGTGTCCGTATGTACCACCAAAACCAACGATGAGGAGCTGTGCATCATCAACATCACCTACAACCTCAAGATCTGGAACCTGAATGTTGTTGATCTTAGCCTGACGCTTGCGGGTCATGAGGTCGTGGTTCTCTGGGTTTGTAGAGATAGCACCAGTCTTGTCGTCCTTCTCAAGACCACCGAGGATATGCTCGAAGCCCTGACGACCAGGAACAGCCCAGTAGCGAGTACCATTCTCAGCACGCATGTAAGGAGTCCACTTACCCTTCAATTCCTCTGGAACGTATGGAGGGTTGATAGCATCCATCTTAGCAAGGTCAGGGAGCTTGAATGCACCAGAACCGTTAGCTACGTATGCATCGGTGAGGAGACATACAGGAGTCATGTGCTCAAGGGCAATCTTTGAAGCCTGGAAAGCTGCATCAAAACAGTCTGTTGGGCTTGTAGCAGCGAGTACTGGCATTGGAGACTCACCATTACGACCGAAGAGAACCTGAAGGAGGTCAGTCTGCTCAGACTTTGTTGGAAGACCTGTAGCAGGACCACCACGCTGTACATCGAGTACAACGAGAGGAAGCTCCATGATAACAGCGAGGTTCATAGCCTCTGATTTGAGGCAAATACCAGGACCTGATGTGCTTGTTACAGCGAGAGCACCAGCAAATGCAGCACCAAGAGAAGAAGCACAACCTGCAATCTCATCCTCACACTGAACAGTTGTCACGCCAAGTGACTTGTGCTTAGAAAGCTCGTGAAGAACGTCGGTAGCAGGGGTGATAGGGTAAGAACCAAGATAGAGCTTGAGTCCAGCCTTCTCAGCAGCAGCGATGAAGCCGTAAGCAGTTGCCTTGTTACCTGTGATATCCATATAGCGTCCAGGAGTCTTCTCCTTTGACTCTATACGATATACGTTAGTTGCTGAAGAATGTGTGTTGTGACCGTAGTCATAACCTGCCTGAATAACCTTGATATTAGCCTCTGCGATTGCAGGCTTCTTAGCGAACTTCTCACGGAGGAAGTTAGCAACGAGGTCGAGGTCACGGCTGAAGAGCCAGCATACAAGACCGAGGGCGAACATGTTACGACACTTGAGCATAGCCTTGTTGTCCATGCCTGTGTCAGCAAGAGCCTCCTTCACGATAGTTGTGATAGGGCACTGGATAACACGGTCTGGGTCAATACCCATCTCACCGAGATAGTCCTGAGTCTCGAAAGCAGCCTTCTTGAGGTCGCTCTCACCAAATGAATCAGTATCGATGATAATAGTTGCGTTTGGCTTAGCGTAACGGTACTGAGTCTTGAGGGCAGCAGCATTCATGGCTACAAGTACGTCACACTCATCACCAGGGGTATATACCTTACTTGCACCAATGTGTACCTGGAAACCTGATACACCAGTAAGCGAGCCTTGTGGGGCACGGATATCAGCTGGATAGTCTGGGAATGTTGAGATACTGTTACCTACGGTAGCAGATACTGTAGAGAAAATGTTACCTGCAAGCTGCATTCCGTCACCGGAATCACCTGAGAAGCGGACAACAACCTGGTCCAACTCCTTAACTTCTAATTCTTCTGCCATAAATGCTTTTGTTATATTTATGAGTTATAAATTTCTACTTTTTACCTGTCGTTTATTACAATCTGTTGCAAAAGTACATATTTTTATTGACAAAAACAAATTTTCACTCACCAAACTTTACTTTTTGTTAGTAAATTGCTATATTCTGCACGAATTCATTATGTTTTTGCCTAAAGTTCCACTCTTTTCACATTTACATCTTCATGGAGGAACATTGCCGCACATTCCTTGAATCTTTCTGGGTTTTCTGTTGTGTAATATGAGATTTTCCCATTCTTGGAACATCGGTCATCCATATCCTTATGACGCGTTAGATAGTCCTCAAGACTTGCTGCCACATATTCTCCCTGTGAAACTATCCTTATGCCTTCCGGCACAGATTTACGCAGGGCATTCATAAGAAGAGGATAGTGGGTACATCCCAATAATATGGTGTCAATCTCGTTGTCCTTCTCAAGAAGCTGATTTATTCTTTTCCTGACAAAGTATTCCGCACCTTCTGTTTCTGCCTCACCAGCTTCAACAATAGCTGCCCAAAGAGGACAAGCCTGTCCCGAAACCTTAATGTCAGGATAGAATTTCTGAATCTCCAGAGTATAGCTCTCACTACGTACAGTTCCCTCTGTGGCTACAAGACCTACATGTCGCGTCTTGGTAATATTTCCTATTACCTCTACCGTAGGACGTATAACACCGAGCACACGCCTGTCAGGATCAACAAGCGGAAGGTCATTCTGCTGAATTGTACGAAGTGCCTTAGCGGATGCAGTATTACAACCAAGGATCACAAGCTGACAACCCATATCAAAGAGTTTCAATACGGCTTCCCTCGTAAACTGATATACGACATCAAAGGAACGTGGTCCGTAAGGTGCCCTTGCATTATCCCCTAAATACAGAAAATCATACTGCGGTAGTCGCTTACGCAACTGCTGCAGTATGGTCAATCCACCATATCCGGAATCAAAGACTCCTATAGCCCCAGGGGTTTTATCTCCTTTTATCATCTAATTTTGCTGATAAGTATTTCTGTCACATCCTCACCCAAAACAGGATTTATGTATGGAGCTGCATTATTATCGGTATTAAGGATAACTATATAATCCTTCTCACTTCCTAAAGACTTGACGGCATTATCAAGCTTAGCACGAAGCGGAGCCATAGTTTCTTCCTCTGCCTTGGCAAGAAGTCTCTCAGACTCCTGCCTGAAGGCAATATTACGCTCTAATATGCTTTGCAGTTCACTCTGACGCTTCTCACGGATAGCTGACGCCATTCCATTCTGATTTTCTATGAAGTTCTCGTATTTCTCATTGAAATCCTTCTCTGCAATCTGAATCTCAGCATCATATTGCTTTTTCAGATTCTCTATGCTTGCCTTTGCACTAAGATAGTCAGGTGCAGCCTTGAGCACGGCATCATAACTGAAATAGCCTATTTTTATCTGCTGTGCGCTGATAGGAAGCATTATGAAAGATACAAGTAAAAGGAGTAGATATTTTTTCATGATCTTAAAACTCTAAACACAAATCACTAAACCCTAATCTCTAAACACTAAACTCTAAACTCTAAACTCTAAACGATAAACTCTAAACGCTAAACTCTAAACGCTAAACTCTAATCACAAAACAAAAAAGGGCAGGTCTCCAGTCTTTTGGCTGAAGTAACCTGCCCTGTATGTTTTTTGTTGCTTACTTAAGCTTATTGAGTTCAGCCTTTACCTCAGCTGTAACATCCTTTGAGCCTGCACCAACATAGAGGGCAGCACTCTGCTCAAAGATGTAAGTATATTGACCTGCCTTACCTACGTTCTGGATAGCAGTCTGTACCTTCTGATATACAGGAGCCATCTTTTCCTGCTGCTGCTTCTGCATCTCCTGCTGATTCTGAGCGTATGTCTGCTGAATCTTCTGATACATCTCCTGAAGAGAAGCCTCTGTCTCCTTCTGAGTTGTAGCATTCATTGTTGCCTTTGCCTTCTCGTATTCGTCAGCCTTGCGCTGAAGCTCTTCCTGCATAGCCTTGAGCTCATTCTCGAACTGCTGTGCAGAAGCCTGAAGCTCACCATTGATCTTTGCAATCTCAGGGAGAGTAGTCATGATGCTCTGTGAATCAACATGTCCAAATTTCTGAGCCATTACAGCCATTGGAGCAAAGAGCATCATCATGATGATAAACTTTTTCATTTTCTTTCTTTGTTGTTTTATTATTGTTATTCTTATTCGTTATTATTATCTCCGGATTATCTGGACTTTCCGGAAAATTTGGTTTACTTTCTTTTTGAAAACTGCCTACAAAGTTACTATAAAAGCACGAAACATCAAAATTTATTCGCTATTATCAACCAAATATTGTGAATTATTAATAAACAAAAGCACTATTGAACATTATAACCCAGTTTCTCAAGCACTTCTTTACTAATATCTATCTTTGGCGAAGCATAAATCATTCCATTGTCAGAAGCACGGTCGATAACCATTGAATAGCCTCTCAATTCTGATATCGCCTTCACAGCATTATAGATTTCCTCCTGAATAGGCGACATCAAGGATTCACGCTTTTTGAAGAGCTCACCCTCAGGCCCGAAATACTTCTTCTTAAGATCAGAAGCCTCCTTTTCCTTCTGCATGATAGCCTCTTGTTTTGCCTTCTTCTGCTCCTGAGAAAGGAAAACAACCTCATTCTGATAGTTCTTATACATTGTAGATGCCTCAAGGTTGAGAGCCTCTACCTCTGCCTGCCATTTCTTTGAAACCTGGTTCAACTGCTCATTTGCACGCTCGTATGCAGGAATGTTCTTGAGTATATATTCCATGTCAAGAAGGGCGAACTTCTGAGCATTGCATGAAGTACTGATACCAAATGAAAGTATTCCGAAAAGGACTGCTATTAATACAACTCTTGATCTCATAATTGTTTGTTTTATAATCTGGCAATATTACCGATTGCAAATTTATTCAGTTTTAGTCTTTAAACAAAAGAAATTTCCCTATAAAAATAGAGAAATTCCCTATGATTGTCTTAATCATCCAAAAATCATTAGCATCAAGGGCGGAGTTTCCTTATTAGAACTCCTGACCCAAGATGAAGTGGAACTGGCTTCCGCCCTTTGTTCCATATACTTTATCAAAACCGTAAGCCCAGTCAATACCCATCAGACCTACCATTGGCAGATAGATACGTACACCGACACCTGCACTTCTCTTCATGTCGAATGGATTGAACTTCTTTACATCGTTCCACGCATTACCTGCCTCAGCAAATGTAAGACCGTAGATCGTGGTGTTACCGAGCATGAATGGATAGCGAAGCTCAAGTGAGAGGCGATCGTAGGCATAGCCCTCCTGATAATAAGGAGTGAGCGAACCATTGTCATAACCACGAAGACCGATAGTCTCCTCTGCATATCCAGTAGAATAGCCAGACATACCGTCACCACCCATGTAGAATGTCTCGAACGGAGACTTCTTATATTTGTTGTATGAACCGAGAATACCAAGCTCAATACGTGTCATGAGCACGAAGCACTTTGAACCACTTGTAAGAGCGGTATAAGTCTTGCTCTTGAACTTCCACTTATGATACTCAATCCAACGATACTTCTCTTGCTGCTCACTCATATAGTTACTTGACTTAGTGTCTCTGGCAAGGTTCTCGTAGTTCTTTCCGTCAAATGCAGACCAAGGTGGAGTAATTGACAATGACAAATCAAACTCAGAACCACGGCGTGGGAAGAGCTGGTTATCAGTAGAAACTCGTGACAGGCTGATACCCAGGTTCAGGTTGTTACAGTTACCATCCCTGACAAGGAAGTACTCCCAGTTCTTCAGCATATAGCGTGTATATGCAAGAGACATTGACAACTGGAAATAGTCATCAGGCCAACGCAGACGCTTACCAATACCCACGCTTGCACCCAACAGTTTCACGAACTTGTCTGGATCCAGAGCGTTATTATAGTTATATGAGTTATAGTTATTGTAACCATACGCATAGTATGAATAGCTATTCATATAACTATTATTGTAATAGTTCGAGTTCACACCTGTCTGCTTTGAGTAGAACACATTGACAGAGAACTGTAGCGGACGCTTACCACCAAGCCAACCTGTTGTATAACCAGCATTATATGACTGGTAGTATGTACCGTTTGTCTGTGCACCGAGAGAAAGTGTCTCGCCATCACCGATTGGCATGATACCTCTATGCTCCTTATTCTTGTTGAAGAGGTTAGCCATAGAGAAGTTATTCAGCTTCAGACCTATCTTGCCTATGACACCTGTCTGTCCCCAACCGAGCGAGAACTCTATCTGGTCGTTAGACTTCTGCTCAAGATCCCAGTTGATATCCACGGTACCATCCTCGTAGTTTGGCTTTACATCAGGATTAACCTTTTCCGGATCAAAGTGTCCCATTGATGCAAGCTCACGGGCAGAACGCATGAGGGCTTCCTTTGAGAAGAGGTCACCCGGCTTTGTACGAAGCTCACGACGAACCACATTCTCATACAAACGGTCATTACCGCTAATACGCACATGTGAGACATGAGCCTGCTGACCTTCCAGAATACGCATCTCAAGGTCAATACTATCACCAACGATATTTATCTCCGTTGGGTCAAGGCGATAGAAAAGATAACCGTTGTTCCAATACTCATTACCTACGGCATCCTCATCTTCAGAGAGACGCTTCTTGAGCAGTTTCTGATTATACACATCACCCTTCTGCATTCCAAGCAACTTACCAAGATATTCAGATGGATATACGGTATTACCTACCCAAGTAATGTTACGGATATAGTATTTCTGACCTTCCTCAACCTTCAGGTAAATATTCACATGACGATCATCGTATGTACTTACGCTATCCTTGAGAATAGTAGCATCACGAAAACCAAGCTCGTTATATTTATCTATAAGACTTGTCTTTGCCTCTGCGAAACGCTCCGGGGTAAATTTCTTTGACTTGAAGAAGCTATAAAGCTTTCCAGCCTCGTTGATCTTCTTGAGAGCACCCTTAGAAAAGATTCCGCCCTTGATCTTCTTGTCAGAGAGATACATATTACCGTCGATGGTAATCTCGTGAACCTTTGTCTTCTCCTTCTTATCCACCTCAACATCAAGGATGACATGATTCTTCTCACCAACATCATCTCGTTGACGAATGGTAATCTCCGCATTCTTGAAGCCCTTGTCATCGAAATATCTCTTTGCAAGAATCTTCGCACGATCTATCATGTTTGGAGTAATCTGAGAGCCCTTCAACAGACCCAGTTTTTCCTCCATGTCGTTCCTCTCAGTCTTTTTCAGACCAATATAGTTAATGGAAGAAACACGAGGACGGGTCTTCAGATAGACGTGCAGATAGATATCCTCACCAACGATAGAGTCAGCTGCGATCTTTACCTCTGAGAAGAGTCCATGACGCCAGTAACGCTTCACAGCATCCGTAATATCATTACCAGGAATTGTTATCTTCTGATCCAATGAGAGACCTGAGATGCTTGTGAGCATATAGTCCTCATAGTCATCCACACCGCTTACGGCAATGCCCTTGATAGTACACTCGCGTGCCTGTCCCGCATAGCTGATGTCAGGATTTACAATCTTATCCTGTGCGAAGCTTGTTAGAAGTGAAAAGTTTAAAGTGAAGAGTACAAATAGAATTCTTCGCTTGAATGATTCACGCATTTTTTTATAGTTTAGGCCTCTCCCCCCGCCCTCCCCCGTAGGGAGGGAGCCGGAAGACGAAAGGTGTTTCAATTATTCATTATCAATTATTAATCATCAATTAGCACATGTAGGCACTCCGGCTCCCTCTCTACGGGAGAGGGCGGGGGGAGAGGCCTTTATTCATTAGATTCAACCTGTGCCTCGGTCTTACCGAATCTTCTCTGACGAGACTGATAGTCCTCGATAGCCTTGTGAAGATCCTCTTCCATGAAGTCTGGCCAGTATGTATCACAGAAATATAGCTCTGAATAGGCAATCTGCCAAAGCAGATAGTTACTTATTCTCTGCTCGCCACCAGTACGGATAAGGAGCTCTGGATCTGGCATGAAGTTAGTTGCCAGATGCTCGTTTACGGTCTGCTCCGTGATGTCTTCCACCTTGAGCTTACCATCCTTCACCTCCTGTGCCACATCAGCCATAGCCTTTGTGATTTCCCAGCGTGAAGAATAGCTGAGTGCCACAACCATTGTCATGGCATCATTCTTTGCAGTATGCTCCTCTGTCTCGGCAAGTTTCTTTCTAACCTCAACAGGAATACGGCTAAGATCGCCAACCACACGGAAACGCACGTTGTTCTTCATGAAGATCTCATCCTCAAGACTTGAGAGAACAAGTCCCATGAGAGCAGCAACCTCGTCTGCCGGACGATTCCAATTCTCCGTTGAGAATGTATAGAGAGTGAGGAACTTCACACCAAGACGGGTACACTCAGATGTGATTCTGCGAACAGTATCTACACCTGCCTGATGACCATAGGCGCGAGGCTTTCCCTTTTCTGTTGCCCAACGTCCATTACCATCCATCGTGATGGCTATATGTTGCGGTATTCTTGCCTTGTCTAACATAAATATTATCGGCCTCTCCCCCCGCCCTCCCCCGTAGGGAGGGAGCCGGAAGACGAAAGGCATTTCTATTATTTATAAATTATTAATTATCAATTATCAATTAGCCCATGTAGGCGCTCCGGCTCCCTCCCTACGGGGGAGGGCGGGGGGAGAGGCCCTAATCCTTAAAACACGTCTTGCACTTTTCCCAGAAGCTATAGGTGACAGACACCTGCAGATTACTGTAGCAATCCGTATTCTTGAATATTCCCGAACTTGAAATATGATACGGCTCCTTCACTCCGTCAAGCTTGTCTGAAAGCGTGAAATGCACCATCCATTCCAATCCGAGATTCACCCTATCGGCTACCTTATATTTAACACCGAAGGCTATCGGTAGATTTGCCGTAAACACACCCTTACTTCCTGTCATTTCCGGTGTTCCGAAAGTATAAGTGTCACTTTGCGCTGGCATAGCCGATATGTCTATTGTGCCGTTCTTGCAGTTGGCATAGGTAAAGCCCAGTCCTACTCCAAGGAAAGGCGTAAGCCTCTTTGCTCCGCGATAGTCTCTTCCTGTTCCATAAGGAAAGAAATTATACTCATACAGGGCATTGAAGTCAACGAGCGTATTCTTAAACTCGTAAGGCACTCGTTCCGATTCCTGATACCTCTTTGTGTTGAAATCAGGATAATAGGTAGAGAGATTCTTTGATGTGCCTCTTACAGAGCCAAATCCAAGTGCAAAGCGAAGTGCCGAACGAGGATTCATCACTCTTCTGAGCATTATTGAGGCTGACGGCGATGTGTTCTCTCCAGAGAGAATCTTACCATTGAAATCACCCTCGTAGGTCGTAAGTCCCAAGCCTGCACCAAACTCCATACGATACTCCGGGTCGTCCTGCGCCATAACCATAGAGCAAGAGAACAATATCGCTGTTGTTAGAAGTGACTTGAACATAAAATAACAATTAAAGTAAAAAGTAAAAATTAAGAAATAAAAAGTATGATTAGTATTTTCCCCGATAGCCTTTCGCTATACTATGGTAATCATACTTTTTAATTTTTCCTTATTACTTTTTTTATTTATTTATTTCCATCCCAGCTTGTTCAGGCGGCCTTTCCATACCTCACCCGAACCTGCACACACAATCCAGATAAAGTTATCTGCACCAACGGCAAGAGAAGCGGCAGTTGCTGAGAGTCCTGTTGGCATTACGAAACGCTTGTCACTCTGCCATGTTATGCCACAATCCTTGGAGTAATACATCTTATCGAAATCTCCACCAGTAGCAAGCAGACCATCTGCATAAGGAAGGACATACAGGTTATTCAACCTTGGAAGAGCATATTGATTTTTCTTCTTAAACTCCTGATACATCCACGGAATATCCTTTTCAGAGTCTTCCTCAACAATCTTGCTCCAAACCACGGCATTTGTGTTATTTGCAGAAGAGTTACCGATAAGGAAAGCACGCTTTACATCCGAATTGCTTGCCGTAGCGCTTGCTATGAAATTGATATCAGAAGAAGGCAACAGCTTTGCATTCTCGTCAATCTCATCAATCATCCAGCTATGTCCCTTGTCAAGAGAAAGCATTATCTCATTTTTATCTGACATTGCAAAGAGTTCCTGACCACAAACACCAAGAACAGACTTCACATTAGCAGCAGAACTATTCCAGTTAGCCAGATTTTCATCAGTAGAAGTATATACCGTATTGGCTTCAGTAACGCACACGGTATTGTTATCACTAACCATTGTCGCATTCTTGCCAAAAGTCTTTACTTTCTTCCATGTTCCGTTATCGAGAATCCTAAGCTCCTTCGCGCTATTAGTCTCACCGAGCACGACAAGCTTATTGTTGATCGTACCAGCCTTCACGCTCTTGTAGTTCTTGATCTCGTTGTCAACATCTATCCTGCTCCACTTGAAAGAGTCGGCATGCTCCTTATGTGCAACGATGTTCACCGTATATTTTCTATGGTACAAGCCAGAAGAAGAGTACACATAGAACTCTCTTGGCTGTGAGAAGTCAAGTTCATCGGTTGAGGTGAAGGTATAGACAGAGTCAGTTGTCAGACTCTTAATGGTTACGATACCATTATGGAGACTATTAACTGTCATAGTCACCTTAGTGAGGTCAGTCCTCACAGGGAGAGAGTCAGGAGCATTAGTGATAGTACAGCTATATTGATCAATAGCAAGAGCGCCACCATTAACAGTTCCCTCGCAGAGCTTATCTGTCACCCCGTCATCCGCCTTCTTGTAATAATAATATTTCAGCTTTCCGAGAGTAACACTCGTAATAGCCGTATCATCATAATATGTGTATTCCGAGTCTTTATCACCAAGACACGAAGATACCATACACACTGTAGCAAATGACAGTGCGAAAATAGATATTTTAGATTTCATTTTATCCTAATTTCGAAATTTCGAGTGCAAAAGTACTTAGAATTTCTCAAAAAAATGAATAAAATCTATGTTTATTAGTAAATTATATCTTAATAATTGACAAAAAAATAGAGGAAAATTAAGCAAAAGCAGCCTCTCACCTGCCCTGGTGAGAGGCTTTCTCCTTTCTCGTTTTCCTACACAGCCTTTTATTTCCTGTCAAGGGAATGCAATTTTTTTTTAGAATTAAACGCCAAACATATACACGCCCCCTAAAAACGCTTCTATTTATACTGAAAATCAACAACTTAAGAGCGTATATATGTTTGCCAAACATATACACAACATATACACGGGTCGTCACGCCTTGAATATTTACAAAATGAGCAATAACACCCTGTAATCTGATTATATGAGCAAAAAGCGTGTATATGGTGTGTATGACTTGTGTATATGTTAGGCAAACATATACACGCCCCTAAACGCTTTGATACACAATGCGTTATCATGCAATTTTTACCCCCGTGTATATGTTTGGCGTTTAATTCTAAAAAAAAAAATCGCATTTGCTCTGTTTTTGCCATAACAGTAGGTCTGCTCTAAGTCCGTTCTACCTCCGTTCCAAATCCGTTGTAAATCCGTTCCTGAGAATGGGAGGAAAATGGGACTTACATGGGACTTACATGGGAGTTACATGGGAGTTGATAATGCTTTTGCCAAAGGCTCTATCTGTGCAAATAAATCCTCGATCTTAGAAACTATACGATGCTGCTCAGCGAGAGGAGGGAGGGGGAATAGTATACTATCAAGTTTTCCTTTTACAAGATGTTTTATTGTTTCTCCTTTTATATAATCATTTAATGTTCCATTATTATAATATGCCAAAAGACAGTTATAGACATAAAAAGGATTTATACCACAATAGAAACGTACTCTATGAAGAGCATTTTGATAACATATATTATCATCCAAATTCCATATTGCAGAACGTCCACAATCTCCACCTTCACAAATTAGAAGATCACCTTTTTTAACTTGATATTTGTCTATTTCATCTTTGTCAAATAGCATTTCTTTGACATTTGCTAAATCAATTTTATTCCAATAAACATTAATGCTACAAAGATATTTTTGTGAAATACCTTTTGTTTGATTGGGATTTTTGGTTTTTCCAAGTTGTGACACACCAATCTCAGGGATCCTTACCCACTCCCAACTCTCCGGTATCTCAAACGGCTTTTCTTCGTCGGTGATAGGTGTAGTTACGAGGTCTTTCTTTTTGAGTTTCCCATCTTTTACAAGTTGTTCTTTCTCCTTGCGTATGCGCTGAAGGAGAACAGAAGCGGGCTCGTCATTCGGGTCTTGTGGAACGAGTTTGCCTTGAATCGCCTCTTGCAGAATGCTCTTCTTCAAGGCTTCAGGCAACTTTGCATTAAGGGCATCAAGTTCTTTCTGCGCCTTGTCGTATTCCTCAACTAATGGCATCAGCTCCTCAATCTTCGCAACAATACGATGCTGCTCGGAGAGAGGGGGAAGAGGGAGAATCAAGTTGTTAAGTTTTATGATAGTAAGAGCGTTGTATGCTGTTCCTGAAACCTTTGTACTAATTTGTTCAAAGAAAACAGAAGAGTGTAAAAATAATTCAATATACGAAGACGAAAAATATTGGCTATTACAAATTTGAGTTATATTCCCATCTTTGTAATAAAAAGATCTACCATCGCAAATCCATGTGTTGCCAATAGAACCAACTGAAGTAATTAAAATGTCATTCTTTTGGGGAATTCCATATTTCTCTTTTAATTCTTCAAAATGTTTATGGGTGATAAAGAGTTCCGTTTTAACAGGTTCTTTTCTTGATAAATCACCAATTTCTTTTGACCTAAAAAAGGGAACACCTTCATTCACATAATCTTTTTCAAAAACTCTTTTGCTTGATTTTACTATAGCAATCTCTCCTAATCTCACCCACACCCAACTATCAGGAATCTCAAAAGGCTTTTCATCCTCTGTGATCTCAGGGAGAGACTTTTCTTTCTTTATCTTTTTCTCGTTGATAAGTTTCTGTTTCTCAGACTTAATCCTTTCAAGCAATACGCTTGCCGGTTCGTCATTAGCATCTTGCGGTACAAGTTTCCCCTGTATCGCCAGTTGAAGTATAGAGTTCTTTAAGTCTTGTCCTGTCATTAGTTCTGTTTTGGGTTTTGTTTTTTTTCGATAATTCGATGAATAGAGGATTCAAGGGGGAGAAATTCGAGGGGAGAGGTTCGAGAGGAGAGGTTCGAGGTTTTGAGGGTATCTGCTACATCCGCCTTGTGCCGTCGCATTTAGGGTAGTCGGTGCATCCCCAGAAAGTCTCACCTTGATGGATACCCTTCTTTATGGTGCGCTGTCGCATCGGGGCCCCGCATTTCGGGCAGAGGGGTGCTCCTTCAGCAGAAGCCTTCTCCTTGATGCTTGCCAAGCGCTCCTGAGTCATATTCTCCGTGAAGCCGCCCTCTTCCTTGAAGTCGCCAAGCCGCTTGTTGATCTGCGCTGTGAGCAACTGCTTGACACGTTCGCAGAGCACTATTATCACGCACGCAGAGCGTATGGAGTTGTCTTTGCTGAGCAATGATGTGGCGAAGCGATAGTACTCAGCCTGCAGATACTCGCTAATCTCCGCAAGATAGTCTTGTGTGAGTGCGGGTGCAGCCTTGAACTGGTAGTTGCGTACCTCCACATACTGAGGGTCGGATGTGCGCCACATAGTAGTGTTGCGTTTCATTATCCAGTTAAGGTAGTCGCCCTCAAGTTCGCTGACGCTTGCTCGTGCAACATCCAGCAGTCGCATCTCCGTCTCATAGCTTGTCTGGTGGCGTGACGACCCCTCTGCAATATTGGCAGGCACGGTGCGGGCAGCCATCTCCATCTGGTCGCGTAATCTGCCGCAGGGATCAACCTTGTAGTCAACGAATCGTCGGCAGAAGCCTTGGGTGGCAAGCTGCAGTATATTGCCGAGTTGCCATGAGAGCAGCGTCATATAGCCATTGACGGAGTGGATGTTAATCATAGTTCTTGGGGGTTAGGGGGTGAGAATTTTTTTCGATAATTCGAGGATTCGAAAATTCGATAATTCGGGAGGTCGATAATTCGAGGATTCGAGGATTCGGGAGTTAGAGGCGCTACCGCAGGTCCTTAATGCCGAGAATCTGCTCTATCTTGCTGAGCGTCTTATCAATCTTTGCATCGAGGGCATTACGCTTTTCGTGATACTGCTGCAAGAGCTCGTCGGGTGGAAGTACCTCTTCCTCATCCTTCGGGAACTTGCATTGGTCGAAGTTACAGTCAATATCGAGCAGTTGCTGGGCGGTGAACCTCTTTGACTTCTCGCCCTGCTCGTCGTTGATAATCTCCTTGCGGTCGTTCCACCAGTCAATGATAGGCTGACAATGCTCCACCTTCATAGGCTTCGTCTTTGAGAAATGCTTATATCCCTCTGGCATGTCAAGACGATAGAACCATGTGTCCCTTGTGCGGAAACCCTCGGCTGCACCTTCTGCTTCCTCATTATTGAAGAAAAGGATATTGGTTGCAATCGAAGTGTAAGGCGCAAAGATAGAGCCTGGCAGACGGATGACCGTGTGCAGATTAAACTTGCGAAGAAGAGCCTCTTTTAACGCAAGTTTTGCTCCGTCAGTACCGAAGAGGAAACCGTCGGGGATAATAACGCCACAACGACCGCCAGCCTTCAGACGATACATGATAAGCGCGATGAAGAGGTCTGCCGTTTCAGAAGAGCGGTATGCGCTTGGGAAATTGCTTTGTACTGATGTTCCCGTGCTGCCGCCGTAAGGAGGATTCATGCCTATGACATCCACTTTATCAGACTCTTTGAAGTCGCTCACATTAGTGCCGAGAGAGTCGCAGTTACGGATGTTAGGCGCTTCGATATCATGAAGCAAGAGGTTAGTGATGCTCAGAAGATATGGCAGAGGTTTCCATTCCTGACCTACCACGGCACGCTGGAGCAGTTCGCCATCGGCAGCCGACTTTACCTGTGTAGCCATGTGGTTAAGGGCAGATGTAAGGAATCCGCCTGTGCCCGATGTGAAGTCGCCAAAGGTTTCGCCCAACTGCGGGTTGAGCATCTTCACGATGAAGTCGGTCAAGGCGCGAGGGGTGTAGAACTCACCAGCGTTGCCAGCCGACTGAAGGTCTTTCAAAATGCCTTCGTAAATATCACCAAAGGTGTGGCGGTCGTCAGCATCATCAAACTCAATCTCGTTGACTATGTTGACAACCTGACGAAGCAATGTGCCATCCTTCATGTATTGGTTCAGGTCGGCAAATGTTTCCTGCACAATGCTCTTTGAGCGTGGGGTATCTGCCGTCACGACAATACCCTTGATTGTCTCGCCATTATATTCTGCATCTTGTCCCTTGATTACAGGAAACAAGACATTATTGATGAAGTTAAGCAGAGCGTCTCCTGTAAGGGCTTTGCCATCCTTCTCGTCGATAGCCCAGTTGCGCCAACGCAGAGGTTCGGGTATGATGCTGATATACTCCTTTCTGTCTTTATAGGCTTTGTATTCCCATGTCTCTTCCTGTGTGTCATATACCTTGAGGAAGAACATCCAAGTCATTTGCTCAATACGCTGTGCGTCACCATTGATACCGGCGTCAGAGCGCATGATATTCTGAATACGCTTGATTATGTTGTTTACTGCCATTGGTAATTATTGCTTTTTTTCGAGATTTCGATAATTCGATAATTCAGGGTTTCGGGATTTCGATAATTCGATAATTCGATGATTCGAGGTTTCGAGAGGCGGGCTTTCGATTTACCCCGCCCTGTATATCTGTTCTTCGAGTTCCCTGATTGCCTGTTCAAATCCGGCAGGACCGCCGAAGAGTTTTATAATCTTTGTCGGTTTGCCAATCTGATTGAAAGGCGGTATCTCAAGAATGTTGGCACGCTCAAAGTCAAGAATGCCATTATCTGCATATTTGTCGAGCAGGGCTTCGAGCACCTCGCGAGCCTTGCCTTCATACTTGCCGAAGTAGTTGCGCTTCTTCACATTGTCGGCACGTTCCTTTCGGGTGAGAGGCGGTTGGTCGAAAGCCACATGGCAGATGATGTCGAAGATATCGGCATCCTTCAACGCCTCGTTCTTCTCACGAACGGCATCAATGAGTATGGCATATTCATTCAGTTCGTCGAGAATAGCCTTCTTACGGTCAGCCTCCGACCATTTCTTGATGAATGAGTCGAGATTCTCAAAGCGGCGGCGTATCTGATTGCGTGCAAAGGTCTGTACGCTCTCTGTCTTCATCGTCTTGCCATCCTCGCCAAGTACGCTGACAATCTCGCTCTCAATGCGAATGTCATGACCGTTGATGAGGTATTTCGGGCGAGGCTCAGAAACAACTGTTGGTGGATCAACAGGAGAATCGTAGGGCTTGCTTGGGTGATGCTTGCCGCGAGGTGGCTCTGGGTCACCATCAAAGGCTGGGTCTTTGAACTTTGCCGTTGCATTACGGAAGTCAAGAATCTCCAGATGCCACTTGCCTTTGTCCTTGCGAAGTCGGGTGCCACGACCGATAATCTGCTTGAACTCAGTCATTGAACCGATTTCCTTGTCGATGACGATGAGTCCGCAAGTTTTGCAGTCAACACCTGTTGACAGCAGTTCGGAAGTAGTGACTATTACGGGATAAGGCTCATCTACCGAGATGAAATTATCAAGTTGTTTCTTGCCTTCCTTGTCTTCGCCAACTATGCGAGTAACATAGTATGGTGATTTACGGCATAAATCTGCATTCATATTGATAAGCAATGTGCGCATCTCGGCAGCCTCCTCAATGTCAGAGCAGAACACAATGGTCTTTGTCATGCGGCCAATGTCATGAAGCATGCGGGTGATGCGATGTGCCACAACCGTCCGACGGAGTTTTATGGCAAGGTCCCTGCCGATGTTCTGACGCTGATACAGCTTTTGTTCTATCTCTTTACCGAGCAGGTCACGTTCACCTTCCTCTGGAGTCCAGCCTTGAAGGTCAACATTGATGAAATCGGCTGTGACACGATAAGGAGCAAGAAAACCGTCATTGATGCCTTGCAAGAGAGAGTAGGTATAGACAGGCTCTCCAAAATAATCAAGATTGTTTGCACCCTCTTCTGCCTTTGGTGTGGCAGTCATACCAATCTGCGTTGCGCTATCAAAGTATTCAAGCACTTTGCGCCATGCAGAATCATCCTTTGCGCTACCTCTGTGACACTCATCGACAATAATCAGGTCAAAGAAGTTCTTTTGTACTTCAAGGAATGGGTCGGACTTGCCTTCCTTTCCTACCAACTGATGATAAAGAGCCATGTAAACCTCGTAGGAAGAGTCAATCTTGTCAACACCCTCGCCTACCGAAGTTATCTTTGTCATGAACTTCTTGAAAGGCTTAAAGTCCTGACCCATAGTCTGGTCAATCAGGATGTTGCGGTCGGCAAGATAAAGAATCTTCTTCTTTGCTCCGCTTTTGTGAAGGCGATGAATGATTTGGAAGGCTGTGAATGTCTTACCTGTACCTGTTGCCATTACTACCAAGACACGCTGCTGTCCTCTGGCAATAGCTTCTACTGTACGGTCAACGGCTATGCGCTGATAGTAGCGGGGTTCATGGCTATAAGCGTCATAATAATAGGGAGTCTCGACGATATGCAACTCTTCCGGAGTGTAGTTCTTACTGTCGAGGTAACGCTTATAAAGGTTTTCCTCTGTTGGGAACTCATCTAATTTCAACTCCGTTTCCTTTCCAGTAATGAAGTCATGCTCCAGGAATGCATCACCGTTACTGGAATAGGAGAATTTCAAATCAAGAATAAGGGCATAGTCTATAGCCTGCTGCATACCACTACCGACAGCGTGCTTGTTGTCTTTGGCTTCTAAAACGGCAATAGGCTTTCCGTTATGACAGAGCAGATAATCAGCTTTTTTGCCTTCTGCAACGGAATGCTGACTACCCGCAACAAGTACTCGACCATCCGTAAAGTAGTATTCTTCACGCATATTTTTCATAACCTCCCATCCTTTCGCTTTCAAGGCAGGAGTAATGAACATGGTGCGGATTTCTTGTTCCTTCAGTTCCTTCTTGTTGACGTTCATCATAGATGATTATTGTTAAAGGTCAGACATTCTGTGATAATGATTTGGAATTGTTCCAAGCAGATGAAAGATGGTAGTGCGTGTCAGCCAAAAAGGCTGGCGCACGGTCGTAGAACCATCGAATGACAACGTGCGAAGCACCTCGCATGAAGATGGTAGTGCGTGTCAGCCAAAAGGCTGGCGCACGGTCGTAGAACCATCAAATGCAAAGGTAGTGATTTATTTCGAAATTGCCAAAAGGTTTTATGAAAATAGTTATTAACTATTCCTAAAATGGTATGTTAAATGGCTTTTAACTCTAACATCACATAACATATTCAGCCCTCGCTACTATTTGGTAACGAGGGCTGAGATTTTATTATACGAATGATGTGATTCGTTACTTAGGCTGCTTGCCTATATAAGCAAGGATACCGCCGTCAACATAGAGGACATGACCGTTTACGGCATCTGAAGCCTTTGAGGCAAGGAATACGGCAGGACCACCAAGCTCTGCAGGATCAAGCCAACGACCAGCAGGAGTCTTTGCACAGATGAAAGAGTCGAATGGATGACGACTGCCGTCTGGCTGAATCTCACGGAGAGGTGCTGTCTGAGGAGTAGCGATATATCCAGGACCAATGCCGTTACACTGGATGTTATACTCACCATACTCAGAGCAGATATTACGGGTAAGCATCTTCAAACCACCCTTTGCTGCTGCGTATGCAGAAACAGTCTCACGACCAAGCTCTGACATCATAGAGCAGATGTTTATAATCTTACCCTCCTTACGTTCCATCATCTCAGGAAGAACGGCAGAAGAACAGATGAATGGAGCTACGAGGTCAACATCAATAACCTGCTGGAACTCAGCACGCTTCATCTCATGCATAGGAATACGCTTGATGATACCGGCATTGTTCACGAGGATGTCAATCTGACCAACCTCCTTATGAATCTTCTCAACGAGAGCCTTCACAGCCACCTCATCAGTAACATCACACACATAGCCGTGAACATTCTCTATTCCAGCCTCCTTATAGTTAGCAAGACCGCGCTCAAGAGCAGCCTCGTTAATATCATTAAAGATAATGTTCTTTACCCCGGCAGCAACGAAAGCCTTAGCAATGTTGAAACCGATACCATAGGATGCGCCTGTAATCCACGCATTCTTCCCTTCAAGAGAGAAATCTTTTAAGCTTGTCATAGTTTGGTTTTATGATTTAAAAGTTAAATTATTTTGACTTGTAGATAATACCGACTGCAAAGATACAATTTTTTTTTTATTTCCCCTCATTTATTCCCTTTTTTATGATAATTTTTCAAATTAAAGAGGAAAAAACAGCAAGCTGCAAACTGCTTTTGAACGACAAGAATTACTCTTTTGGTTTGTGAATCTGCTAAAAACAAGAAAAAGCCAATCAAAAAAATCACATTCGTCTTTTGTACGTTAATGTGAGTTCAAAGAATTTCTCTACTCGCATATTGTTGAATATCACTTGGTTGAAAGAGCTCTGAAAGAGCGATACCTAAAAGGGCGGGCTTTGGCTTTCCCTTCGGCCGCCGACCTCTTCGACGTTCAGCCCTCGCAGTCTTAATTTATTCGCGAATCATCTAAATCAACGTGAGTTCGACGAATTCCTATATGGCAAACAGCAAGCTGTTTTTAACTGACAATAATTACCAATCTTACCAATCTTCAACCAGTAATTATCATTTTAAATCAAGTCGCGGATTTAACAGATGTCAATCACGAGCGCAAGCAAGATTATCCCTAAAATCTGTGCTATCTGTGGTAAAAAAACGTGATTGAAAACTCTGTGTCTCTGCGTCTTTGCGTTTGAAAAAGAGAAGGGAAGCGGATTTATATGAGTTGCTTGATGTCCTCCTTGCTAAGTCCTGTAGCTTTTATAACCGATTCCACGGGAAGCCCCATTGCAAGAAGATTCCGGGCTACCTTATAGCGACCTTGTTTCTCTCCCTCTGCCCTGCCCTTCTCCACAGCATAATCCATAACACAAATAGTATCACGATATTTGCGTATGCCCTCATCATATTTCATGCGCTCCTCCTTTGAAAGCGCACTTATATCTGCTATCTGTGCTATCTTGGCAAATACAGAGTCTTTTGCCGCAAATGGCATTCTATTTAATGCTTCCATATTCTTCAATACATAAATCCATCGTTCGAAATCATTATCACATTCATCTGCCTGTTTGTCAAAATACGGCAGCTGCAAGTATATCATCCTAATGTCGTTCGAGAACACCTCTTTGGATTCTCTGTCCATCAGAACGGCATCCGTTCGGAACTTAGTGCCTATGTCGTCTATCTTAAAGTTCAGGAATGCAACGAGATACACCGACTTGATGTCATACCTCCAGTCCACTCCTCTTTCTCCCTGACGAGAAATTGCCTCCGAGACATAGTAGATGCTTCGCTTCTTGAAATATGGCTGTTGATTGTTCTGCATCTCCACGATGATGTGTTCACCATCCGTTGTCTTGCAATATATATCATAGATAAGCGAGCGGTCATCCGAATATATGGCAGGTTGTTCTTTGTCAAGGAATGTGAGATCCACAATCTCCTTCTCGCCAACCAGAAGGTTGTTGAGAAAGTGCAACAATAGCGGTTTTGAGAACTCCTGTCCGAAGATTCTCTTGAAACCTATGTCCGTGAATGGATTGATGAACTTTGCCATAATGTCAAAAGTCTAAGGTCAAAAGACAAAAGCCAAAGGTCTTTAGCCTTTAGACATTTGTCTTTAGACTTGTTTGCGTGCAAAGTTACATTTTTTTCCTGAAACTTCCAAACAAATCGAATGATTTGTGAATTTTCAAACTCAGAAGCAAAGAGATTTTTATTGACCACAGATTATCCGCAAAGCTCATCAAGCTAAAGCAAGAGTTAGGGCAAGGAGCTAAAGCTACAAATCCCGATAAAAAAATATTACTGTCCGCTAAACAACTATATATTGCATAATATCAAAAGATTTATGCTGGACAAGCCCTGTTTTTATCAAGAATTTGAGAATGAGAGAAGGCTGGCGCAGTATTGAGAATTAATGAGAAAAAGAAATTCTCAAAATCTCTAATTCTTGACAATATTTTTAGCGGACAGTAATAATAAAAAAAGAGAGTGGCATGACTCACGTCTGCCACTCTCGCATTATAAACATGTTTTGAATATGTATGAATTCAAAAACTTAAACCTAAATCAATATCCAGATTTTTAATATCCAGGGTTCTGGTATGCAGCCTTTTCCTCAGGAGAACATACCATAGCCTCAATCTGACCCTGTGGGATTGGACGGAGATAGAAGTACTTCTGGATATCACGCTTCTTCTCAACAGCCTGACGACCGTTAGCATCAGCAATGTGATATACACCTGCGAACTTCTCCCAAGTCTGTGTACGAACGAGGTCGAACCAACGATAACCCTCACCGTAGTACTCACGGAGACGCTCATCCATGATGTAGTCGATAGTGATCTCAGCTGGAGTAGCCTCTGTAAGCTCTGCGCTGTGATTCACTGGTTTGTGATCCTCATTAAGCCACTTATTCTCACCTACAGAGAATGTCCACTTACCTGCACGAGCACGGATTACGTTGATAAGGTCACGAGCACTCATATCGCCCTTTGCACCCTTAACGGCAGCCTCAGCAGCGATGAAGTAGAACTCAGAGAACTTAGCGATAGGATAAGGACGGATAGAACCAGCGTTTGGAGAACCAAGCTCAGTTTCCATGTTACGGTCAGTACGTGTATCGATAGTCTTCCAGAGACCTGGATAAGTCTGACGGCTGATGTCACTAAGCTTGATAACGTATGCAGGCTCACCCTCCATTGTACCAGCGTTGATAAAAGCATTCTCAGTAGCATAAGTTACGTTAGCATCCTTCTCGTCAGCGCTGAGGAACTTGAGGTATGTCTCACCGTTCTTGATCTGTGAACCGTTAGCACCGTTTACGTATGCTGCCTTATTGCCACCCTTAGCCATATTCACACGATACTGAGTAGCAAATGTACCATCCCAACGAGAGTCCTTGTCTGTATCTGTGAACTTTTCGAGGGCATCAGGAATAGGAGCCATACGAGTCCAAGGACGACCGAGACCCTGAATAGGCTCACGGAGAACTGGGTTGAATACGTTACCATCCTTGTCAGTACCCTTCATGTCACCGCAGTAGTTCCACTGTGTGAACCAGCCTGCGAAGTTCTCAGGAGCGCCACCATTACCCCAGCCATAGCCAGCACCATTGTAGAGCTCGCTTTCGAGAGTGTGGTCAGCCCAGAGCAGCCACTCTGCGTTACGGTCGTTCTCGAAGAGGTTAACATCGCGGAAAGTCTCCTGAAGCTTGTAAGGACCAGGGTTGTTGATAGCCTCCATAGCTACGTTATAAGCCTTCTGGAAATAGTTAGCAGCCTGTGACTTGTCCTGCTTTGATGTTGCAGGGTATGTAGGAATGTTGTTTGGATTCTCGAGCCACCAAGCGTATGTGAGGTAAGCCTTTGCAAGATAGAGACGAGCTACGTTCTTTGTAACAGCACCTGTTACACGTGGTGTCTCAGGAAGATCCGCAATTGCCTTCTCAAGGTCTTTGAATACTGCTCTTTCATAAACTTCATCAACAGTATTACGTACAGATGTACGCTGAGCAGAATTGTTAGAGTGAAGCTCACCACCACCGAGATCCAATGGCACACCACCGAATGTACGAACAAGGTTGAAGTAGTGCATTCCGCGGAAGAAATAAGCCTCAGCAACAAGACTTGGAGCAATTCCTACCTCTGATGCGTTCTCGATAACGTAAGAAGCAGTATTGATGTCAGAGAAACCCTGTCCCCAGTAAGCGTCAGAACGAACGGTCTGTGGAGTAAGGTTACCAACACCCGTCATATCAATATCCTTCTGGTTACCGTCGGCAGAATGACCGTATGTGTATTCATCGGTACCTGCCTCAAGAGAAGTGAGATAGTAGGCATTACCATAGATGTTACGCAGGTGAGAGTACAAAGCGGTAAGACCACCTTCTACACCCTTCTGTGTCTTGAAATAAGATGGGTCAAAGCTACTGCGTGGCTGCTCCTCAAGTATATCGCTGCAAGAAGACAAGCCCACGGCAGACATCATAGCTATGCCGCAAATGCAAATGATATTTTTAGTTTTCATTGTTCTTGTTTTTTAGAATGAGAGGTTGAGACCAATAAGATAGTTACGTGTTGTAGGAGCATTAGTACCAACTACAGGAAGAGAGTGACCACCAATCTGTGTAGCATGGAACTGTCCATCTTTAGACATTGAGTTTGGCTCTGGATCGAGACCGCTCAGGCTATAGTAAGAAGAAGAGATGATGAATGGGTTCTGCACAGCAGCATAGAGGCGAAGTGAAGAGAGACCTACATTCTTCATCCAAGCACCAGTGAAGTTGTAACCAATAGTGATGTTACGAATCTTGAGATAACCACCATCGAAGAGACCGAGGGTAGAAGCGTACTTCTGGTTATCACCTGACTGGATACCACCTGGACGTGGGAACTCAGCACCCTTGTTCTCTGGAGTCCAGTAGTCAACATCTACGTTACCACGACGACCTGTGAGGAGGTTGAGGTAACCAGAACCACCATAGAGAGTAGAAATGAGCTTACCACCGCACTGGAATGCACCAATGATGTTGAGGTCGATGTTCTTATAAGCTACGCGAGTATTGAAACCACCTACGAAGTCTGGCTCAAGGCTGATAATCTTACGATCCTGTGGACCAATAGCACGTGGATCACCTACATTCTTGCCTGCAGGAATTGTACCAGCCTCTTCTTCTTCCACTGTATAGCGACCACCATCAACCTTGATCATACCTTCATTACCACCTGGCTCCATAGTCTGGAAGTACTGCCAGTCTGGATCAGTGTCGTTCCAGAGACCAACTTTCTCGTAGTCATAGAGAGCATCGATTGGGTAACCTACGAACCAGCCGTTATACTCATCTCGACCGTACTTGTCGGCAGAAGCAAGTTCAGTAAGTTTGTTGCGGTTCATAGAAATGTTGATACCAGCTTCCCAAGTCCAACCATTCTTCTTGTCGATGATAACGCCATTTACGCTTGCCTCGAAACCTTTGTTCTCAGTCTTACCCATGTTAGCAGTATAAGAACCTACACCACCAGTACCAGGAAGGCTAACCTTGTTAAGCACATCCTTTGTCTTCATTGTGTAATACTCCAAAGTACCGCTCAAACGACCATTGAAGAAAGAGAAATCAATACCATAGTTGAAGGTCTCACTATACTCCCAACCAAGCTCAGGGTTAGCAAGTGTTTCCATGAAGTAACCTGTAGCATAACCAGTAGGACCGAAGTTGTACTTTGTTGTACCAAGAGAGCCGAGAGTTGTATAAGCATCGATAGCCTGGTTAGCGGTCTGACCATAACCTACACGAATCTTCAGGTTGTCAATCCACTTAGCTTCTGCCATGAACTTTTCGTTTGCAATGTTCCAACCAAGAGATACAGCAGGATATGTGTGCCACTTATGACCAGGAGCAAGGCGAGAAGATCCGTCTGCACGAACACCAGCAGAGATCATGTACTTGTTATCATAGCTGTACATTACACGTCCCATCCATGAGAGAAGACCTGCCTGCCAGTAATTCTGGAAATCCTTACCTGGATTTACGGTAATATCCTGAGTTGCAGCACCGATATTATAGTACTGGAAATGATCAGGAAGATCACGGCCGCTCATGTGATTCTTTGTAAAACGAGTCTGCTCAGCAGAGAACATACCTACAATGTTCAACTGATGCTTATCATTGAATGTACGATCGAATGAAAGGACATTCTCAACAGCATAGTTCTTGTACACCTCGTTTCGAATATTTGCAGAAGAAAGCTCCTTTTCATTTACACTATTGAAGCCCTCACCTGTGTTGCCACCAACCTGAATACCACGATAGTTGAGACCGAGGTTTACGCGATACTTAAGACCCTTGACCCAAGGACACTCAATCTCACCGAAGATAGAGTTGTAGGTAGCGAGGGTATTTGTATCCTGACGCCATCTATCTTCATTTTCCTTGACAACATCCTTTGTCAGAACGAAGATATCATCAGAACCAAGGTGAACGACACGCTTCAGAGTACCGTCAGCGTTGTATGGGTCTGTGATTGGAGACATGTTAAGAGCATTGTACACACTAAGCTGAGTACCCTGCTTTGTGTTGTATGTATTTGTAGAAGAAAGACCTACGCGAACGAATTGGCCAATCTTCTGCTCAATGTTTGCACGGAGAGTGAAACGGTTGAATGCCTGAGTTGGGATAACGCCCTCATCGTGGTTGTAGCTACCACCGAAGCTGTATGTACCAGTCTCAGTACCACCAGAAACAGTGATGTCATGGCTATGAGAAACACCGTTCTCGAAGAAGAGATCCTGCCAGTCGGTGTTTACGTCATCTCTTTCATCAAGACCGTTAGTGAACTTTCCAGCGAGCGCACGCATCTTAACATACTTCTCGCCTTCCATCATTGGGTACTTGCTGAAGAGGGTCTTGAAGTTTACATAGCCATTGTATGTAACCTTTGCAGCTGCACCAAGACTACCCTTGTTTGTTGTTACCATGATGACACCGTTGGCACCACGAGAACCGTAGATAGCAGTAGCAGATGCATCCTTCAAGATGTCAAGAGACTTGATATCAGAAGGGTTGATATCTGAGAGCTGTCCGAGGAATGGGATACCGTCGAGCACGATCAATGGGTCGTTAGACGCAGTAAGTGAACGCTGACCACGGATGCGGATACGCATCTCAGCACCTGGCTGTGAGTTGGTCTGCTGCATGTCAACACCAGCAATACGGTTCTGGAGAGCCTGAGTGATGTTAGAAGATGGGTTCTCCATCAACTTCTCAGCAGAAACGTTTGCTACAGAACCGGTAACAGACTCTTTACGCTGAGTACCATAACCGATAACGACGATGTCCTTAAGGGTTGTGTTGTCTTCCATGAGAACGATGTCAACCGTATTCTCACCTCTCATACGCATCTGCTTAGTCAGGAAACCGATATAACTTACACTGAGGATAGAACCATTCGGTGCTTCAATAGAATACTGACCTTTACTGTCTGTTACAGTACCACCTTTGCTACCCAAGATCTTAACAGTTGCGCCAATGACAACGTCACCATTCTGATCTCTTACGACACCCTTTACAGTCTGTGCCTGAGCGAGGACTGCTGAGAAGCAAAGGACTGAAAGGAGAAGGAATGCCCGACTCCATGATCCAAACTTTTCAAGTTTTCGCATTTTTTCGATAAGTTTAAGTTAATAATTGTTTTTAAAGTTTATGGTTTATCTACAAATAAAAATCAAATTAACATTTTGCAGGAGCAGATAACATTAAACCTGATGTTACTGCTGCTGCGGTCTTTGGAGCTATGCCCATCATGACTGTGGACACTACACCCACACGCAATACCTTATTTATGTTTAAATTCATAAAAATGTTTTTTGTTTAAAATTAGTTTTATTCCGAAACGAACTTAATGTTAGTATTTAACTTTTGTTATCAAGTCAATTTTTATACCTAGCTGTTTTGGTTGAACGGAATTTCGAGGCAAAAGTAAATAAATATATCGATAAATTCTTTCTTTTTTATATCTTATACTTTTGTTTTTGTTCCAAATAGCGAAAAAGTACCGCTTTTAACATATATGTAGTAGGGTTTTGTCCTATTTTTTTAGGAAAATTAGCAAAATAATCACAAAAAATGTTTCTCTAAACAAATGTTAATATGATGCTTTGCGATTTCATGCCAAAGGGGGAAAATGAGGGTCCGCCGACATTATTCGCATCACAAATCGTCGTTCAAAAGTTATTTTTTTCATCATTTCAGTATATATTTCGCGAAAGATTCATAGCGATACTTTCGCAAGTTTTGTATAAGACAAAAAGCAATAAATAACGTGAGTTCGACGAATTCCTATATGGCAAACAGCAAGCTGTTTTTAACTGACAATAATTACCAATCTTACCAATCTTCAACCAGTAATTATCATTTTTAATCCAATATAAATACCATTAAGATACCATTAAATTACCATAGTTTATGGTATTATTATGGTATTATAATGGTAATATAATGGTATTATAATGGTATTATAATGGTATTATGAAGGGAGGAATATTGGAATTACCCAGTTAACAGCCCCTACCCAGCCCTTCCCCCGCTCGGGAGAAGGGAGTAATTACATTTGTTTGTTACAGGCGTTATTGTTGTTTATTAAGTAAGTGGTCAAATTTAATTTGTTATCAAGACTTGCGCAACTTGGTGAGCCAAAGCGAACAATTAGAGATTTTGAGAATTTTATTTTTTGAATTTATTTTAACCTCAGTTCGACGAATTCATGGCAAACGCATCTCCGATGCTGAACTGACAATAATTACCAATCTTACCAATCTTTTTCCAATAAAAAATGATAAATCGAACTCACGTTATTTTATTGAAGAATATGGCATTCGTTGTACCCCAAAACATAGCCGAATATCGGGAAAATCCCATTACGTAGGAATAGTTGTCGATTTTACACTATTTAGTTCTTTGATATAATCAAATATGAAACAATATATAAACTTTATGCAACATCGACTTTATCTTATATGCGTTTTTTTTATTATCTTTGCACTCAGAAATCAAAGACGGGTACCGCTCTACGAGCGACATTCCCTATTTCCCTCGTGCGAAGAAGCACTCAGAAATCAAAGACGGGCATCGCTCTATGAGCGACACCAACACCTAAAAGGGATTATTCATAACCAAAACATAAAATGAAGCGTATATTAACAGTTTTACTCTTAAACATCCTCTCTGTAGGTACATTTTGCCTGAGTTGTCAGGCACAGGAAGACAACAATGGAGATAACAATCATTGTATCTGCTACAAATCAGTAGGCGGAGACAATGCCTGGGATAATCAGGCTAACTACACATTGAACACCAATCTGGAAAAGGGCAGGAAATATACCCTCACGATGAAGGTTAAGGCTTCTGCGGCTTGCGATATGGCTTTCTGGCCTATCGACACTAAGAGTCCGAACAGGAATGAGTGGAATAATTCTACCGATGTGCAGTATCTCGACAGCAAGAAGATAACGACTAACTGGGCTACCTATACATGGAACTTCACGGCTAACTACCCTATTGACAGACTTGACTTCGAGTTTGGCAAGCTGAATGGTTCTCTATATATTGACGATGTCAAGCTCTCAGATGACGAGTATGGCGTGGATGTTGTGCAGAACGGAGACCTTGAGGCAGGCAATACAGATGGCTGGTCTTCCGTAACAAACTATCGTGGTACAACCTTCTCTCTCGTAAACTCTGACGGAAGTTCGGCAACACCAGAACCAAAGGCTCCAGAGATTCCAGACACATGGGAGTTCGCAAAGCAGGGTGATGCTAACTTCCATATCTACCTCTGCTTTGGTCAGTCGAACATGGAGGGTAATGCAGCCGTAGAGGCTATAGACAAGCAGAATGTTCCTGAGCGTTTCCAGATGTTGCCTGCCGTTGATTTCAGCTCAACAAAGAAAAAGGGTGTCTGGTGCAAAGCCATTCCACCACTCTGCCGTCCAGGTACAGGTCTTACTCCTGTCGATTACTTTGGTCGCACCCTCGTGGAGAAGCTTCCTGAGAACATCAAGGTTGGTGTGATCAATGTTGCAGTTGGTGGTGCAAAGATTGAGCTTTTCATGGAGGAATATAAGGATGCGTATATTGCAGGTGAGGCTGGCTGGTTCCAGGGCTATTGCGCTCAGTACGATAACGATCCTCTCGGAAGACTGATTGAGATGGGTAAGATTGCCCAGAAGTCAGGTACTATCAAGGGTATTCTCTTGCATCAGGGAGAATCAAACAATGGCGCATCAGACTGGTGTGATAAGGTGGCAGAGGTTTACAAGCGTATATGCTACAAGCTCGGTCTTAATCCGGAAGAGACTCCGCTTCTCGCAGGTGAAACACTCTATCAGAATCAGGGTGGTGCTTGCTCTTGGCATAATCAGGCTGCTTTGCCTAAGCTCAAGAAGGCAATTCCAAACTCTTACGTTATTTCTGCGAAGGATATTCCTGGAAACGGAAAGGATGCTTGGCACTTCTCAGCAGAGGGCTATCGTGAGTTCGGTAAACGCTATGCAGAGCAGATGCTCAAGCTTCTTCCTGAGGCAACTGGCATTGAGGAAGTGAAGAACGTAGAGGCAGGAAATAAGAGCACTATCTATTTCAACCTTCAGGGACAGAGGGTAAACAAGAATGAACTGGAGAAAGGAAAAATTTATATCAGCAACGGGAAGAAAGTAATAAAGTGAAAGCCCCAGCGGCCTCTGCCCCCGCTTTGCACATACTCCGTAGGGAGGGAGCTGCCCCCTCACCCCCACAGGGGGAGTAGATACATTTATTCGCTGTGGGGGGAAATTTCGTAAAAGTAAATAATAAATAACATTATGTTTAAGAAAATATTTTTATTGGCTTTACTATCAAACATCCTTCCCTTTGGGAAGGCTTGGTTAGGCTCTTTTGCCCAAAACCCAATCGCCCAGACTTGTTTCTCCACAGACCCGGCTCCTATGGTTAGTGGGGATCGTCTGTATGTATTCACAGGACATGATGAGGAGAATGCCGACTTCTTCTGGATGAACGACTGGCGTTTATTCTCTACAACTGATATGGTGAACTGGACGGATCACGGATGTCCTTTGAGCCAATGCGACTTTAAGTGGGCTGATGATCGTGCATGGGCTCCTCAATGTATAGAGCGTAACGGTAAGTTCTATCTCTATGTGCCTATCCACTCAAAGATTAGTCATGGTATGGCTATAGGTGTAGGAGTTGCCGACAAGGTGGAAGGTCCATATCGTGATGCTCTCGGCAAGCCTCTGTATGAGGATGGCAAATGGGATCATATAGACCCAACCGTATGGATTGACGAGAATAATCAGGCTTATATAGGCTGGGGTAATCCACGTTTCTATAGCGCGAAGCTTTCTGAGGATATGATTCATCTGGCTTCAGAGGTGAAGTGTGACTCAACTATCAAACGCTATGTGGAAGGTCCTTGGCTTCACAAGCAGCGTACTCTTACAAAGGAAGAGATAAAGAAGATGGGCTTGACAAAGAAGGAACTTGCAGCCTCAGCATGGGGAAAGTATTTCCTTATCTATGCAGGTGGCGGTATTCCTGAGTGCATAGCATATTCAGAAGGTCCTACTGCTCAGGGTCCTTGGACATACGTTGGTGAGGTGATGCCTCAGACAAATGATACAAAGTCATTCACAAATCATAGCGGTATCATCGAGTTCAAGGGACATAACTATTTCTTCTATCACACAGGCTGGCTGCCTAAGGGTGGCGGCTTTGCAAGAAGTGCGTGCGTAGAGGAGTTTGAATGGCAGAAGGATGGTCGTCTGCCTATCATGAAGCCAACACATGAGGGTCCTGCTCCTATTGGCAAACTCAATCCTTTTGAGGTTGTTCAGGGCGAGACAATGGCATTCTCTCAAGGTGTAAGGTCTGAATGGAACAAGAAGCAGAACCGTGTCTGGGTGAGTGATATCGTGAGGTGGATTTCTCTAAGGCTCCTTCTACTATAACAGTTACAGCAGCAAGTGCTCTTCAGGGTGGTCAGATAGAGGTTCATCTTGACTCTATCAAGGGCGAGAAGATAGCAACCGTTGATATTGCACCAACTGGTGGCTGGGAGGAATGGGAGGATTTCTCTGCTCCAGTATCAAAGATACAGGGCACTCGCGATGTGTTCTTCCTGTTCAAGGGCTTAAAGGGATGCAAGCTGTTTAATTTGGATAAGTGGTTCGTTAAGGAGTAAGGCGGCCACCTACGGCCTCTCCCCCCGCCCTCCCCCGTAGGGAGGGAGCTGCCCCCTCACCCCCACAGGGGGAGTAGATACGTTTTATCGCTATGGGGAATTGTACATTGTACATGGTAAATTGTAAATAGTACATAGCTAAATAGTAAATAAATAGTACATAGCTAAATAGTAAATTGTAAATAGTATTATGTTTAAAAGACTACTTTTATTGACATTAGTATCTAACATCCTTCCCTTTGGGAAGGCTTGGTTAGGCTGTTACGCACAGGTATCTCCAGACGGCAAGCTGAAGGTTGCTGTTTTATGTGACGGTGGAAAACCTTCATACGTTATCAATTATAACAACACGACATGTATAGGGAAATCAGATCTCGGTCTTGACACAAATATCGGTGATTTCACAAAGGATCTTACTCTCAGCAAGACTTCTGAGGTGAAGGCTATTGTGGCTGATTACACCTTATATAATATAAAGCGTAAGAAAAACCACTATGAGGCAAATCAGCAGACTTACACCTTCGCTAACAAAGAGGGTAAGGATGTGATGAGAGTTACATTCAACGTAGGTAATCATGATGTAGCCTTCCAGTATGAGATACTTGCATCAAAGAAAGAGGCTAAGTGTGTGGTCGTGAACAGCGAGGCTACTACCTTCTCTATGGTTGACGGTACAACAACCTTCATGTGCCCTCAGATGGGTGAGATGACAGGCTTTGCCCGCACAGCACCAAGCTATGAGACTCACTATGACGCAGATCAGGAGATGGGTAAGAACGGCTGGGGACGCGGCTATACCTTCCCTTGCCTGTTCAAGGCTCCGGGTGCTACTGTTCAGACAACAACCACAAAGAGTACTAATACCCAGACAACAAAGACAAATACTTGGATTCTCGTTTCAGAGACAGGTTCAGCAGGTGGCTATCCTGGTTGTAAGCTTGAGAACAAGGGTGCTGGAAACTATCAGATTTCTTTCCCAAGCCAGAAGGAGAACAACGGCTATGGCTCTACTGGTGCACAGATGGCTTTGCCAGATGCAACACCTTGGCGCACGATCACTATCTCTGAAAACCTCAAGGACATCGTAGAATCTACAATTACGTGGGATGTACTTGCAGCTCAGACTTCTACACAGATAGATGCTAATGCCGCTAATGCCATTGCCTCTCTTCGTGATAAGGTAAAGGATTCATACGGTCGTGGTGCCTGGTCATGGATTATTGCAAATGACGAGAGCTGTAACTTCGACACACAGAAGCAGTATATCGACTTTGCTGCTGCTATGGGTTGGGAGTCACTTCTCATTGATGCTCAGTGGGATACACAGATTGGTCGTGACCGTATTGCAGAACTTGCCAAGTACGGCAAGGAGAAGGGCGTTTATCTCTATCTCTGGTATAACTCAAACGGTCTCTGGAATGATGCTCCACAGACTCCACGCAACTGCATGAGTACTGCTTTTGCTCGTCAGCAGGAGATGGAGTGGATGCAGAAGATAGGCATCCGCGGTATAAAGGTTGACTTCTTCGGAGGTGACAAGCAATGCACAATGGAGCTTTACCGTGACATCCTCATGGATGCAGCAAAGCATAACATCCTCGTTATCTTCCACGGCTGTACCCTTCCACGAGGCTGGGAGTATCTCTTCCCTAACTATGTAGCAAGTGAGGCAGTTCGTGCTTCTGAGAATCTGCACTTTGGTCAGAACGAGTGTGACCGTGAGGCTATGGATGCGACTTTCCTTCCTTTCATCCGTAACGTAGTAGGTAGCATGGATTTCGGCGGCTCAACTCTCAACTGGTACTATAACCCAAAGAACTCAAGCGAGATGTGGGGTGGCCATCGTGTAACATCAGATGTATTCGCCCTCGCAACAGCTATATTGTTCCAGAGCCCTGTTCAGCATTTCGCTATGGCTCCAAACAACCTTACAGATGCTCCTGCATGGGCTGTTGATTTCATGAAGAAGGTGCCAACCACATGGGAGGATATTCGCTATATCGACGGTTATCCAGGCAAGTATATCGTTCTTGCCCGTAAGAGCCAGGAAGGCAAGTGGTATGTAACTGCCGTTAATGGCCAGAAGCAGCCATTGAAGGTAACAATCCCTATGGATATGTTTGAGCTTGGTAGCACCGTAAGCGTTTATAGCGATAGCGACAAGGGCATTAAGGGCGTAACTCCTAACGGCTCTGTCAAGGATATGAAGGTTACAAAGAAAACCTTCTCTGCTACTATTCCTGTGAATGGAGCACTGGTGATTAAGTGACCCACCCAGCGGCCTCTCCCCCCGCCCTCCCCCATAGGGAGGGAGCTGCCCCCCTCACCCCCACAGGGGGAGTAGATACATTTTATCGCTATGGGGAAAATGTACATATAAATTGTAAATAGTACATAGCTAAATAGTAAATAACATTATGCTAAAGAGATTCTTTTTATTGGCTTTACTATCTAACATCCTTCCCTTTGGGAAGGCTTGGTTAGGCTGTCACGCTGAAGACATTGAAGGTACTGTCACCAAGGATATTAGCAAGCAGAATACATCTTCTTCATACGAGACATTCTCTACACCAGTCCGTATGCTTGAAGGATCAAACCTCATCCTCAAGACTGCACGCTACACCTATATTACAAGTACTGTGACGGGTGAAGGTCGTATCGACATCTATTCAGGTGGTGAGCGTACCTATATCGGCGGTTCTGACAAGAAGAGTCCTGACTGGGCAAACTTCAAGGGCGATGTGCATGTATGGCCGTATAAGAATCTCTCCACATCAAACGGTTTCTATGGTTTGATGTGGATGCATAATGGCAAGACCTTCAATCCTGATGCAGCCGTAAATGATATGGCAGAGGGAAAGGCCAACAGTACTTTGGCAACAAGTAGGCTGACCATACATAAAGGCGCTACACTTGCAGCAGAATCAGGTACTCGCGGTATTCGTATAGGACATCTTGACACAGAGGAAGGAAGTCAGATTTACGGATATGCAAAGGCTAAGTCAGGTAATAGTGCTTACTATATACTTGGAAAATCAGATGATGATGCAGTTCTTGCCGGACGTATCTCACCTATTGATGACAACTTAGACTCTCAGGTTGGCATTGTGAAGGAAGGTCTTGGCACCTATCGCATCACAGGTAACAGGAATATCATAAACGGTGCTATAAGGGTGCTGAGTGGTCGTGTACTTATCAATAACGATGCAGCAGAAGCCAAAGCACAAAAACTGTCAGGCGGTACAGGTACACCTTCTTCTGCCTCTACTGCAGGACTGTATATAATGAAGGATGGCATAGCAGGTGGTACTGGTAATATTGCTGCTACTACAAACGTATATGGTATTCTTCAGCCAGGTGATGACGGTATTGGTACTCTTACTATTGCAGACTATGCAAAGAACAAGGATATAACACTCATTCTTCGTCCAACGGCACGCATTGATTGTGAGATAGCATCTACAGAAAGCTATGATAGGGTAGAGGTAGAAGGAACTGTATCTTACTACAATATAGATCAGGAGTTCTCGGTCTCTGAACAGAAGCCTCGTATTCGCATTCAACTGACAAAGGATGCAGATCTTCACGAAGGAGATGAATTTGTTCTCTTCTCTGCAAAGAGCAAGACTGCATATCAGGATGTGGCATGGGATTTCGACATCATCTATCCAAAGGCTTATAGCTGGAAGGTGGAGCAGCAACTTACGGAAGATGGCTTTAAGGTTGTGGCTCGTGTCACTTCACTCTCTTACTCAGGTCAGGGTGATGTAGAGGAGTCACAGGAAGAAGAAGAGACCACAACCTATGAATTGCCAGATCTTGCCCAAGAGAAAAAGGACTATACTCCATTACGTGAGTATGCAGACAAAAATGATACCTATATCGGCACCTGCGTACCTGTATGGAAGATAAACGTTGACAATGACAATGAATCTCGCTCTTCCCTTATTGCCAAGGAATATAACATGGTGGTTTGCGAGAATGAGATGAAGTTTGATGCTGTTGAACCAAATCAGGGCAGTTTCAGCTTCAATGATGGTGATCGTCTTGTGAAATTTGCCAACAGGCATAATATGCGTGTGCGTGGTCATACTCTCGCATGGCATTCTCAGGTACCTACATGGCTTACCTCTGACGGTACAAAGAACACTAACAACTTCTCTCGTAAGCAGTTGCTCGACATCCTGCACAACCACATCAAGAATGTGGTAACGCATTGGAAGGGTAAGGTTGCAGAATGGGATGTTGCCAATGAGGTACTATCTGACAATCAGCAGACAATATATTCAAACCCTAATGGCTATGACCTTCGTCCTTCCGTATGGGCAACAGGCATAGGTGAGGACTTCCTTGACTCTGCCTTCGTATGGGCACATAAATATGATCCAGATGCAGTCCTAATTCTCAATGACTATGGTGTAGAGAATAAGGGATGGGGCAAGAGTGAGGCTCTGTATAACCTTGCTATGCGTCTGAGGAATAGCGGTATTCCGATTCATGGTGTAGGACTTCAGGCACACATGGATGCAGGAAATGTATCAGCAAAGGCTATTGATGCAAATATCACGCGTTTCAAGGATGCAGGTTTTGAGTGTCACATCACAGAGCTTGACCTCGGTATTGATGACGCATCTACAGCAAACCTTCAGAAACAGGCATTGGATTTCTATAGTCTTATGCACGTAGCAATGAAGCACGACAACTGTAAGTCCCTTATGATTTGGGGACTTTCAGATGACCTCACATGGCGTACAGGAAGACGTCCTCTTCTCTTTGACTCTAATCTCTCCAGAAAACCTGCATATTGGGCTGTTCATGCTGCGCTGAGGGAAAATGCAGATGCAGAGGAAACTGGTAACAACGAATTACAAATTACAAATTACAAAAAAACAGATACAATGTTCAATATCCTCGGACAGCGTGTCAAGACATTGGAAAAAGGAAAGATATATATTATAGACGGCAAAAAATACATCTATTAAATAAATGAAGAAAAAACTATTTATCCTACTATTCACTGGACTACTGCCTTCAAGTAAGGCGGTAATGAGCTGTTATGCTCAGCAGTATCCTTATCAGAATACATCACTCTCTGCTCATGAGCGTGCTGTGGATCTATGTTCTCGCCTCACACTTGAAGAGAAAGCATCACTTATGCTCGATGACTCTCCTGCTATTCCACGCTTCGGAATAAAGCATTGGCAATGGTGGAGCGAGGCTCTTCATGGCTATGCCAATATGGGAAATGTGACCAACTTCCCAGAGCCTATCGGTATGGCTGCTTCTTTTAATAATGATTTGGTATATAAGGTGTTCGACGCTGTCAGCACAGAGGCACGTGCCAAGTGGAATGAGTTGCAGAAATCAGGTGATGACGTTCTGCGTTTCCATGCACTTTCTGTCTGGACACCTAACGTAAACATATTCCGTGATCCACGTTGGGGACGCGGTCAGGAGACATACGGCGAGGATCCATACCTCAGTTCACTCATGGGTGATGCTGTGGTACGTGGTCTTCAAGGACCTGAGAACTCAAAGTATCGTAAGCTCTGGGCTTGTGCAAAGCACTATGCCGTTCACTCAGGACCAGAGTGGAGCCGCCATACAGCAGATATCAATAACATCTCTGCCCGTGATCTTTGGGAAACCTATCTTCCAGCCTTCAAGTATCTTGTAGAGGAGTCAAAGGTGCGTGAGGTGATGTGTGCATATCAGCGTTATGATAATGAGCCTTGTTGCTCAAGCACACGTCTGCTTCAGGATATTCTCCGTAATGAGTGGGGCTTCAAGTATCTTGTAGTAAGTGACTGTGGAGCTGTTTCTGATATTCACGAGAATCATAAGGTGGCAAGTGATGCTGTTCACTCTTCTGCCCGTGCCACACTTGCTGGTACTGATGTAGAGTGTGGTTTCAACTATGCCTACAAGAGTATTCCAGAGGCTGTTAAGCGTGATCTTATCAAGGAGTCAGAGGTTGACAAGCACGTTATCCGTCTGCTTGAAGGACGTTTTGACCTCGGTGAAATGGATGATCCTTCACTCGTAGAGTGGAGTAAAATCCCTTCATCTGTACTTGAGAGCAAGGAGCATCTCCAGATAGCACTTGACATCGCTCGTCAGTCTATCGTACTCCTTCAGAACAAAAACAACGTACTTCCTCTTGCAAAGGGCGAGAAAGTGGCTGTCATTGGTCCTAACGCAAACGACAAGGTGATGATGTGGGGTAACTACAACGGTACTCCTACAACTACATCAACAGTTCTTGACGGTGTTCGCCTCTACAACAAGAAGGCAAAGTATATGCAGGGATGCGACCTTACTGATAACAAGATTGTTACAGATGTATTCGACCAGCTCTCATTCGAGGGGAAGAAGGGCTTCAAGGGTACTTTCTGGAACAATGCAAAGCGTGAGGGTGCTCCTGTTGCAACTATCTTCCACAGCTCTCCTTTCTTCAAGACAACAGCAGGTAACTATCAATGGGCTCCAGGTGTAAACCTTACAGATTTCAGCGCTCAGTATGAGACAGTTTTCCGTCCTAAGAAGTCAGGCGAGGTTGTTATCAACGTAGAGTCGGTTTCAGACTTTGACGTTATCGTTAATGGTGAGGTTAAGCAGAAGCATAACACATGGCGCGTAACCCCTACCCGCACACCTATTCAGGTAGAGGCAGGCAAGGAGTATAAGATTGAGATTCACTTTGCTCACGTTCCTACATGGGGTGCAAGTATCCGCGTGAATGTAGGTACAGAGTCAATCATCAACTATGATGATATCATCAAGAATCTCGCAGGATATGACAAGGTTGTCTTTGTTGGTGGTATTGCAGCTTCACTTGAAGGTGAGGAAATGCCTGTTACTATCGAAGGCTTCAAGGGTGGAGACCGTACTAACATCGAACTTCCTGCCGTTCAGCGTAACTTCCTCAAGGCACTCAAGGCTGCTGGTAAGAAGGTTATCTATGTAAACTGCTCAGGCTCTGCTATCGGTCTTCAGCCAGAGACAGAGTCATGTGACGCTATCGTTCAGGCTTGGTATCCTGGCATGAAGGGTGGTGAGGCTGTGGCTGACGTACTTTATGGCAAAGTGAATCCAAGCGGTAAACTCCCTATCACATTCTATAAGAACTCAGAGCAACTCGGTGATTTCGAGGACTATAACATGGCTGGTCGCACATATCGCTATATGAAGAACGACAAGCCACTCTATCCATTCGGCTATGGTCTTTCATATACCGACTTCGAGATTGGCAATGCCACTCTCTCTGCTGATAAAATAACTAAGGGACAGACCGTTACAATGACCATCCCTGTAACAAACAAAGGCAAGAAGGATGGTACAGAGGTTGTTCAGGTTTATGTGAAAAACCCAAGTGACCCTAATGGGCCTATAAAGCAGTTGCGTGCCTATAAGCGTGTGGATGTAAAGGCTGGTCAGACAGTCAATGCCACTATCACCATCAACGACAAGAGTCTTGAGTGGTTTGATGAGGGCACAAACACCATACACACAAAGGAAGGCTCTTACGAGCTTGTATATGGCAACTCTTCCGATGCAACAAAGGCCATCGGAATAAAGGTAGAGTAAGTCCGTTGTGAATCCGTTGTAAGTCCCATCTGACTCCAATTCAGAATAGGCGTTGGATTGGACTTACATTGGACCTGGATCGGAGCTGAATTGGACTTGCTTCCTTCTTATGACATTTTCGTTTAAAAACTACCATTAATTAAAAAAGTATTTACAATCATGCTTAAAACTAAAACACTATCCAAGGCAATTACAATGGCGGCTATGCTATGCTCTTCTACAGCTTTTGCTCAGCTCAATATGCCTATCATTCAGACAAAATACACAGCTGACCCTGCACCTTACGTGCATGGCGATACAGTCTATCTCTTCACCACACACGATGAGGACGGTGCTGGCGGCTTCATGATGAAAGACTGGCTTCTCTATACCTCAACTGATATGGTAAACTGGGAGGATCACGGAGCTGTGGCTTCTCTCAGGAATTTTGAGTGGTACAAAGGCAACAACGGCGCATGGGCAGAACAGGTCATTGAACGTAATGGAAAATGGTACATGTATTGTCCTATTCATGGTAATGGCATAGGCGTGCTCGTAGCAGACTCGCCATTCGGTCCTTACAAGGATCCTCTCGGAAAGCCACTTGTTTGGCAGAAAGAACATTGGTATGATATAGACCCTACCGTATGGATTGATGATGATGGTCAGGCATATATGTATTGGGGTAATCCAAACCTCTATATGGTTAAGCTCAACGAGGATATGATCTCTTATTCTGGTGAGATTATTGAGCATCCGAAGATTAAGGATTATCAGGAAGGACCTTGGTTCTGGGGACGCAAGAATGCAAAAGGTGAGAAATGTTACTATATGGCATTTGCCTCAACCTGCTGTCCTGAGGGTATCGGCTATGCCATGAGCAAGAGCGCAACTGGTCCTTGGGAGTATAAGGGACATATCATGGATCATACTCCACGTACTCGTGGCAATCATCCTGGTATCATCGACTATAAGGGCAAGTCATATTGCTTTGGCTTGAACTATGACGTATTCCGCATGGAGACAAGCCGTCATGCAGAGCAGCGTTCTGTTTCTGCTGCCGAGATGACATATAATGCAGACGGCACTATACAGGAACTTCCATACTTCCAGGATTGCAAACTCGAACAGGTAGGCTCATTCAACCCATTCCGTCAGGTTCAGGCAGAGACAATGGCATGGGGATATGGCTTGAAGACAACACGCGAGAATCCTTCCGGTCCTTGGAATCCTACACTCTTTGTTACAGATATTGACGATGGCGAGTACATCATGCTCAAGGGCGTTGACTTTGGCAAGGGTGCAAAGAAGTTCACGGCTTCTTGTTCTGCTCACCTCTATGGTGGTGAGATGGAACTTCACCTTGACGATGTTGAAGGACCAATGATTGGCAAGATTTCTGTGCCTAACACCAAGTTCAAGTATCAGGAGTTTACCACAGCCCTCACCAATGCAAGTGGTAAGCACGATCTCTACTTCGTGTTCAAGGCAGGAAAGAAGCAGAAGCGCAATCTCTTCAACTTCGACTGGTGGAAGATGGAGTAAAAAAAGTAAAAGTTAAAAAGTAAAAAGTAGAATTACACTATATAGGACACAATCCGTCATATAAAAAGTAATCATACTTTTTAATTTCTATTTTTTACTTTTTAATTTAATTCGCACATTATTTAATAACAACAACAATAACTTACAACTAAAAGAAATGAAATCTTTTCTTTCATCAATTATTCTCATGGCAGCTTGCCTGATGCCTGCAAAGGCGCAGCAACCAGGCCCTTTCGGGTTTGGCGGTCAGCAACTGCAAAACAACCGTGCAGATAGTCTTTGCAGCAAGATCTATCGTGACATCAACTATGTAGGTGACGGTGAGGAGTATCATAACCTCGACATCTATATCCCTAAGAAAGAGGGTGTAGATAAGTTTCCTGTAGTGGTGCATATCTATGGTAGTGCATGGTTCAGCAATAGCTCTAAGGGCATGGCTGATATCAACACTATCTGTGCTGCTCTTCTTGAGGCTGGTTATGCTGTAGTGACACCTAACCACCGTTCAAGCATGGATGCTAAGTGGCCTGCACAGATCAACGACATCAAGGCTGTAGTGCGTTTCCTCCGTGCAAAGGCTAAGAAGTTCAAACTCGATCCATCATTCATCGCTACTTCAGGTTTCTCATCAGGTGCTCACCTCGCTTCTGTGATGGCTACATCAAATGGCGTGAAGGTTGCTAAATGCGGTACACAGGAGTATGACATCGAGGGTAAGCTCGGTATCTTCACCGACTATGAGAGTAATGTGAATGCATGTTGTGAGTGGTCTGGTCCTGTTGACCTCCTTCACATGGATTGTGACGGAGTGGCAAAGGATCCTAAGAGTCCAGAGGTTGCCGTAATGGGCATGGATAAGGAAGGACATACAGACAATTATGAAATGCTTTCTGCTCTTTACTATGTTGACCCACAGGATGTTCCAGTAGGTATCTTCCATGGTATCAAGGATAATGTAGTTCCTCATTGCCAGGGTTCTTTGTTCTATGACAAACTTCAGGCTAATGGCGTGAAGTCTTTCCTCGTAGAGGTACCAGAAGGTGGTCATGGTTTTAACATGTACACTCCTGAGAACCTAAAAAAGATGGTTGAGTGGTTCAATTCTGCTCGTCTTGACCCTAAGTCAAGCATTCTTGAGAAAGGCGGTACAGGTGCTTATCCTGCTATAATGAAGGAAGAGGCAAGTCTGAAGGCACACACAATCTTCTGCCCACAGGATTTGTCAAAGTTCAATAAGAAGAACCCTCTCCCTGTACTTGTATGGGGTAATGGCGCATGCAACAACTCTCCTTTCGAGCACATGAACTTCCTCAACGAGATTGCATCTCACGGATATATGGTAATAGCAACAGGCTACTATCCTGCACCGGGCGTAAATGGCTGGAAGTATGAGCGTTCTGTTCCTGAGCAGCAGACAGAGGCTATTGACTGGATCATGGCTCAGAATAGTGATAAGAACTCTCCGTACTTCGGTAAGATCAACGTGAAGAAGATTTGCGTGGCAGGTATGTCATGCGGCGGTCTTCAGACTCTCACTAACTCTGCCGACCCACGTATCTCTACTCTCATGATTATGAATAGCGGACTGTTCAATAATAGTAATGCTGCTTCCGCTATTCCTGGAATGCCTATGCCTTCAAAGGATAAACTCAATGAGATCAAGGTGCCAATAATCTATATTCTTGGTGGTAAGGATGATATCGCATACGAGAACGGTATGGATGACTTCAAGAGAATAAACCATGTTCCAGCTATCGCTATCAACTATCCTGTAGGTCATGGCGGCACATACGCACAGCCTCATGGCGGCGAGTTCTCTATTCCTGCCCTTGCTTGGCTCAACTGGAATCTCAAGAACGACAAGGAGGCTGCAAAGATGTTCCTCGGCAATGACTGCGGAATCTCACAGCGCAAGGATTGGACTATTGAGAAGAACGCTCTCGTTGACCAGCCAAAGAAAAAATAACATAACCATATAACAATTAACATTTAATGAAAAAAACATTTCTTTCGCTTCTCGCAGCAGTCTCAATGACTGCGTCTGCGCAGAACCCTTACCTCCCACTCTGGGAGCATCTTCCAGATGGTGAGCCACGTGTATTCGAGGATCCTGATAACCCAGGAAAACTCCGTGCCTATATCATAGGTTCACATGATACAAGTTATGACAAGTATTGCGGACTTGATATCCGTATGTGGTCAGCTCCTGTCGAGGATCTGTCACAGTGGCGCGATGAGGGTCCTATCTTCTCTCACTATGTTGGTGGACAGTGGGATATAATGTACGCTCCTGACCTTGTTGAGACTGTTGATAAGGTTACAGGCAAGAAGACATACTGGCTCTATCCTCACTCTCGTGGATGGCGTCGTGTGGCTATGGTATGTAAGGGTGATCGTCCTAACGGACCTTTCACTCCTGTAAACCTCAACGCTGATGGTACTGCTTGTGTTGATGGTAGTAAGATTGACTTCGACCCATCTGTATTCGTTGAGCCTGTAACAAACAAGAAGGATAAGGATTTCAAGAAGGGCTTCCGTGCATACGTATTCTACGGTTTCCAGCATTCTACTGCCTTCGAGCTTGATCAGGACAATATGTGGGCTGTTCGTCCAGGAACAGAAATTCACGACTACTTCATCCCTGCAAGTCATCGCTATGGTGAGGTGCGTGATCCTGAAGGAACTCAGTATCCTGCTCTCTACAAGGGTCAGAAGCCTGGTGATTTCAACTTCTTTGAGGCATCTTCTATCCGTCAGGTAGGTAATAAGTATGTAATGGTGTTCTCTGGCCATAGTGGTCCTGACTACGGCATAGGTTCAAGCAACTCTACTCTCCGCTATGCATACGGTGATTCTCCACTCGGTCCTTGGCGTTCAGGTGGTGTGCTCGTTGACTCTCGTGGTGTAGAAATCAATGCTGATGGTTCTGCACTCACCACTACAAATGCAGCTCACAACACCCACGGTTCTCTCCAGCAGATCAATGGCCAGTGGTATGTGTTCTATCATCGTCCACCACGCGGTTTCGGCAATGCTCGTCAGGCAATGGTTGCTCCTGTAAAGATTGTATGGGACAAGAAGTCTGTAGCTCAGGGTGGTCAGGTTCGTATCACAGGCTATGATCCATACGCACCAAACAATGAGTGGACTGCAAAGGCATCTAACGGTAATGAATATACTGGTGCAGAGGTAACGAGTGAGGGTTTCCAGATCTTCGGCCTCAACCCATACAGCTACTATTCTGCAGGTATCGCTTGCTATATGAGCGACCAGAACTGGATACAAGACAACCACGATATGTGGAAGAATGAGATGGAGCTTCAGGGCATTAAGAATGGTGGTATCATCGGCTTCAAGTACTTCGGTTTCGGAGGTCTTGCACAGAACACTAAGGGCTGTAATGCATTTGCCGGCACAAAGGCTGGTGATGGCACAACTCTCAATCTGTTCATCACCCCACGCACAGACGAGGCATTCAAGATTCATGTAATGCTCGATGGTCCTTACGCTAATTCTGCATGGAATGGTAAGGAGATTGCAGTTATCAATGTTGATGGCAAGCAGAGAGACAAGGCTCTCAAGCTCACAGCGACAGTACCAGCAGTTGAAGGTCTTCAGGGCAAACACGCTATCTACTTCGTAGTAGAGGGTCCAGAGGTTAAGGCTCCCGCTCCACGTCCTTACCAGCGTCCAAACAACAACCGTCCATTCGGTCTCTTCGACATGAGAGGTATGGGCTTCTCTAAGCCAGGGCTTGATTGTAATATTCCTGTAGTTCCTACTGTTGACATCTATGCTGATGGTGTAAAACTTGCAATTCCAGCAAAGCCTATATACACAACTCAGACTAATGCCTATATGGAGTGCAACCGCTATCAGGTATATGGAAAACTGACTGATACCTCAAAGCTTGAGGTCAAGGCTTCTGATCCTTCAGTACAGGTTAAGATAGGTAAGATCAATGATGGTCGTGCAACTATCACTTGTACCTACAAAGGTGTAAACAAGATTTTCCTCATTAACTAAAAGAAATAATGCGTATTTTAAAGACCATTATATTATCTGTTTTTCTTGGTATTGGATTGGCAACTTTTGCTGATCCAGTACTAAGAATAAACTTTATCACCCCTTCTATTGTACGTGTTCAGTGGAGTAATGACGGTTCATTACAAGAAAACAACACAGGGGCATGCGTTTATACTAACCAGAGTGTAAAAGTAGAAAAGACGGAAAATGGCGACGAAATCATTTTCCGAAGTTCAGAACTAACCGTAAGATACTCAAAGACAACAAACGGAATCTCTTTTGAGGATAAGGATGAGAACGTGATTCTCAATCAGATACCTCACTCGCTCAAGGCAGAGCCTTCTGTACAGGAGCGAGTCATCTATGACGAGAAATCTGCCCATGTAGAGGAAACTGCTAATGGTAAGGTGACGGTAAAAGACGTTATCCGTCGTGACACCATCGGCAAGAGCACCCGTTACTTCGTATCATTCTATGCAGATGATGAGAAGGCACTCTACGGTCTCGGCTCACACATGGAGGATTATCTCAACCTTCAAGGTAAGACTCTCTATCTCACTCAGCATAACCTCAAGGCTATGGTGCCTATGCTCTGCTCAACTAATGGCTACGGCTTGCTTTTTGATGCCGGTTGCGCCATGAAGTTTGTGAGTGATGAGGCTAAAAAATATGGTTGTGGACACGCTACAGGCTACCGCACCACTATGCAACTTGAGGGCGCAAAGACACTCGACTATTACTTCATCAAAGGTGCTCGTCTTGATGATGTAGTGGCTGGCTATCGTTATCTCACAGGTGGAGTGTCACTCATGCCTCGTTATTTGTTTGGATATACTCAGTCAAAGGAGCGTTATGTTTCTTCTGATGATATCATAAATACTCTTAAGGAATACCGCCGTCGTCATGTACCTATTGATATGATTGTACAGGATTGGAACTACTGGCCAGAGGGCTGGGGATATATGAAGATGAATCCTAAGTACTACCCATCTCCAAAGGCTCTTGCCGACTCTGTTCACTCTCTCAATGCGAAACTCATGGTCAGCATCTGGCCAAACCCTCAGTGGTGCCCGGAGGCTGAAGACTTTAAGAAACGCGGTATGATGCTTGAGCACGATGTATATGACGTGTTCAACCCAGAAGCCCGCAAACACTACTGGTCTTATGCCAAGAATGAGTTCTATTCTCAGGGCTTTGATGCTTGGTGGTGCGACTCAAGTGAGCCTCTTGATGGTGACTGGAACCGCATTCCATCGCATTCTCTCTACGATGAGAAGAAGCCTTATGGATGGGATGATCAGGAATATCGCTGGCAGTTGAATAAGGATGTGCTAAGCGAGGCTCTTGGAGTAGAGCGAAGCAGTCTGTACTCTCTATATCACTCTATGGGTATCTACGAGAATCAGCGTGCAGAACCTAACAATACCAAGCGTGTGGTAAACCTCACCCGTTCTACCTACGCTGGTCAGCAGAGATACGGCACGGTGGTATGGAATGGTGATACCCACGCTTCATGGAAGTCTTTCCGTCAGCAGATTCCTTCAGGTCTCAACTATATGGCAACAGGAAACCCATACTGGACTGTCGATGTCGGTTCTTTCTTCACAAGAGGCGACGGACGCAGATGGTTCTATAAGGGTGAGTTCCCTGAAGGTGTTAAGGATGAGAACTACAGGGAATACTATGTGCGTATGTTCCAATGGGGCACATTCCTTCCAATGCTCCGTAGCCACGGAAGTGATACTCCACGCGAGATATGGCGATTCGGTGAGCCTGGCACTCAGTATTATGATGCTATCCTGAAGATGATAAACCTTCGCTATGAGCATATACCTTACCTATATAGCCTTGCAGCTATGCAGTCAAAGGGCTCTTACACTATGGCACGACTCCTTGCCTTCGATTTCCCTGAAGACGACAATGTGCTCGACATGAAGGATGAGTATATGTTTGGTGATTTCCTCGTATGTCCTGTAACACAGCCTATCAAGGAATCTGCTACACGCAAGGTATATCTTCCAAAGGGCGCACAATGGATTGACTATTGGACTGGCAAGACGGAAGAAGGCGGTAAGTGGATTGAATGCAAGTCTGAAATCTCAACCTTGCCACTCTACGTAAAGGCTGGTTCTATCATCCCTACCACAGAGGTTGCAGAATACGCTGCTGCACAGATAGGAAAGCCAGTAACTATCAATATCTATCCGGGTGCTGATTGTGACTTTACTATCTATGAGGATGAGGGTGACAACTACAACTATGAGAAGGGCGCCTTTGAATCTATTCCTTTGAGCTGGAATGATAAGAAGAACACTCTTATCATCGGTCAGCGTCAAGGTTCATTCGATGGAATGCTCAACACTCGTACATTCATCGTTAAAACCCCTAAAGGTGAAAAGAAAATAACCTATAAGGGACAAAAAACTACCATAAAATTTTAACTAATTAATTATTAAGATTATGAAAAGATGCCTATTAACGACAATCGTACTCTTTGCGCTGCCTTTGTCAGCGCTTGTGTCGGCTCAGACCATTGAATTCTTCACTCCACAGACCGTGCGAGTGCTTAGAGACAATGGAAAGACTTCCGACCAGAAATCACTTGTCGTCATCTCTACCCCAGAAAAGGTAAAAGTGACGAAGAAAACAGTCGGCAATGCCACTATCTACAAGTCGTCTGCCCTTACCGTCACGGTAAAGGATGGCAAGGTATCGTTTGCCGATGCCAAGGGTAAAACGCTCATGACTGAGGGCGAATCAAAGTTTACGCCTATCGCTTCTGGGCCTAATGCTGATGCCTTCAAGGTAAAGCAGACTTTCTCGCTCGACAAGGATGAGGAAATATATGGTGTTGGTCTTCTCCAGAACGGCAAGATGAGTCAGCGTGACGAGAACCGCCGTATGGAGCAGAGCAATCTTGAGGACTTCGCTCATTTCTACCAAAGCATTAAGGGCTACGGAATCTACTGGGATAATTACTCTCCTACCCACCTCGCTACTCCAAAGCAGGGCGAAGCTGGAGAGGTTGTTCTTGAGAGTGAGGTAGGAAAGAAATCTGACTACTACTTCATGTATGGCAAGGATGCCGATGGCGTTATCAAGGAGATGCGCCACCTCACAGGCAAGGCTCCTATGCTTCCTCTCTGGACATACGGTTTCCACCAGAGCCGTGAGCGTTACAAGACTCAGGACGAGACCATAGGAGTGGTGCGCAAGTACCGCGAACTTGGTATTCCGTTCGATGGTATCATTCAGGACTGGCAGTATTGGGGCAGTAACTATACATGGAACGCTATGGAGTTCCTTAATGAGGACTTCGGTCGTGCACAGGACCTTATCAATGAGGTTCACGAGAAGAATGCCCACATGAGCATCTCTATATGGTCCAGTTTCGGTCCTGAGACAAAGGCATTCAAGGAACTGAAATCGAAGAATCTGCTCTTCGACTTCGAGACATGGCCTCAGAGCGGACTTAGCTTCTGGCCTCCTCGCAAGGACTACCCATCAGGAGTTCGTGTTTATGACTGCTATTCTTCAGAGGCTCGCGATATATACTGGAAATATCTCAGCAACCTTCACAAGATGGGTATAGACGCATGGTGGATGGATTCTACCGACCCTGACCAGATGGATTTCAAGGACTACCAGCTTGATCAGAAATGCTCTATGGGTACATACCGCTCTGTTCGCAATATCTTCCCATTCATGTGCGTGAATGGAGTATATGACCATCAGCGTGAGGCTGAGAAAAATATGGATCCTTCAAAGAAGAAGCGCCCATTCATCCTCACACGCTCTTACTTTGCAGGTCAGCAGCGTACTGGTGCGAATACATGGAGCGGTGATATCAACTCTTCATGGGATAGTTTCCGCAAGCAGATTCCTATCTGTCTCAACTATACCCTCACAGCCAACCCACAGGTTAATACCGATATTGGCGGTTTCTTCGCTGGTAGCTATAACGCCCAAGGCAGAAACAGCGGTGTTCGCAATCCTCAGTATCAGGAGCTGTATGTGCGCTGGATGCAGTTCGGCGCTTTCTGTCCGATGATGCGCAGCCACGGAACAGAGGTGTATCGTGAGCTCTATTACTTCGGCAAGCAGGGCGAACCTGTATATGATGCCCTTGTTGATGCTGTTAAGCTCCGTTATAAGTTCCTTCCTTACATATACAGTCAGTCATGGCAGGTGTCAAAGAACGACGATTCATTCATGCGTGCCCTCTTCATGGACTTCAAGGCCGACAAGAAAACATGGACCAACAACCGCGAGTATATGTTCGGAAGAAACATCCTCGTATGTCCTGTCATCGACCCTCTCTACACTCCTGAGAAGAAGGTTGAGACTGATGCTATGACAGGTTGGGATAATAACGTGCAGCTTGAGAAGAAGAACGGCTATCTCGTTCCTGACTGGAAGGCTGAGCGTCAGTTTGAGGTTTATCTGCCAGCAGGTGCTAAGTGGTACGACTATTGGACCAACACCCTTCTCGATGGCGGACAGAGCATCAAGGCTTCTGCTCCTCTTGCTCACTCTCCTCTCTATATCAAGGCTGGCACAATCCTTCCACAAGGTCCTGATGTGCAATACACTTCAGAGAAGAAATGGGATAATCTTGAGCTTCTCATCTACCCTGGAGCCAACGGCGAGTTCACTCTCTACGAGGACGAGGGCGACAATCTCAACTACGAGAACGGTGCCTACTCTACCATCAAGATGACATGGAACGATAAAGCAAAGACCCTCACTATCGGTCCTCGTCAAGGTTCATTCGATGGAATGCTCACCACCCGTACTTTCATCGTAAAGACTCCAGGAGGGGAGAAGAAAGAGGTGAAATATAATGGGAAGAAGGTAACAATAAAAGCCTAACCCGTCCTTCCCAAAGGGAAGGCTCCACCCCCCTCACCCCCTCCAGGGGGAGTAGTTACCTTTTATCGCTATGGATACATTATAAATAATTAATTGAAAATTATAAATAATACTATGTTTAAGAAAATATTTTTATTAGCTATACTATCAAACATCCTTCCCTTTGGGAAGGCTTGGTTAGGCACCTACGCCCAGACCGCCCTCTACCATGACGCCTTCCCTCTTGGCGACGTCACCCTTCTCGACGGTCCTCTGAAGCATGCTCGCGACCTTAACGTCAACGTGCTCCTTCAGTATGATGTGGATCGTCTTCTCGCTCCTTACCGCAAGGAGGCTGGTCTTCCTGAAAAGGCAAAGAGTTTCCCTAACTGGGACGGTCTTGACGGCCACGTTGGTGGTCACTATCTCTCTGCCCTTGCCTTCAATGCCGCTACAGGCGACAAGAAGTGCGAAGAGCGTATGCTGTATATGATCAAGGAGCTGAAGGAATGTGCTGCTGCCTGTGCCCAGAACCATCCTGCATGGGGCAAGGGATATGTTGGCGGTGTGCCTAACAGCGATAAGATATGGTCAACATTCAAGGAGGGCGATTTCCGTACTTTCAACGCCACATGGGTTCCTCTCTACAATATCCATAAGATGTATGCCGGTTTGCGCGACGCATGGCTCTACTGCGGCAACGAGGATGCAAAACAACTCTTCCTCGGCTTCTGCGACTGGGCTATCGACATCACATCCAAGCTCTCCGACCAACAGATGGAAAGCATGCTTGGTATGGAGCATGGCGGTATCAACGAGGTCATTGCCGATGCTTACGCCATTACTGGTGATAAGAAGTACCTTGACTGCGCACGTCGTTTCTCTCATAAGTGGATTCTCAACCCAATGAAGGATCACAACGCCTTCTTCCTCGACAACAAGCATGCCAATACTCAGGTGCCTAAGATTGTAGGCTTCGCACGTGTGGCTGAGCTTTCTGGTGACAAGAACTACCTTGAGGCAAGCCGTTTCTTCTGGGAAGAGGTAACTCATAACCGCAGCCTCTCTGTAGGCGGAAACAGCCGTCGTGAGCACTTCCCAAGTAAGGAGGCTTGTATTGACTTCACACAGGATATCGACGGACTTGAGTCTTGTAACACAAACAACATGCTCAAGCTCACCGAAGACCTCCACCGCATGGACCCAGAGAATGCAGAATATGCTGATTTCATTGAGCGTGCCACCTTCAACCATATCCTCTCTACCCAGCATCCTGAGCATGGTGGATATGTATATTTCACCTCTGCACGCCCACGCCACTACCGCAACTATTCCGTGCCTAACGAGGCTATGTGGTGCTGCGTAGGTACTGGTATGGAGAACCACGGCAAGTACGGCGAGTTCATCTATACTCATTCCGACCCGAATGTTTCAACTCCTACTACCCTCTTTGTAAACCTCTATGCTGCTTCCGAGCTTAACTGGAAGGCACAGAACATAGAGCTTCGTCAGGAGACCGCTTTCCCTTATGGTGAGACAAGTAAGATTACCGTCAATAAGGGAACTGGCGAGTTTGTTATGAAGCTTCGTAAGCCAGCATGGTGTAATGATTTCTCAGTCAAGGTCAATGGTAAGGTTGTAGCAACCGACAAGTCTTCTGTTGCCAAGTACGTAGCTCTCGACCGCAAGTGGAAGAAGGGTGATGTTGTTGAAATCTCATTCCCTATGCACAACAGCGTGGAATATATGCCTAACGTACCACAGTATGTTGCCATTCTCCATGGTCCTATCACCCTCGGCATGAAGACAGGCACAGAGGATCTTGCCCATCTCAAGGCTGATGACAGCCGTTTCGGTCAGATGGCATCTGGCAAGAAACTCCCTATCGACAAGGCTCCTTACCTCATAGCAAAGGAGGTTGACGACATCGCAAAGAACCTCACACCTATTGAGGGCAAGCCTCTCCACTTCAAGCTCAACTGCCGTATGGAGAACAAGATTGAGGGTGAGCTTCAGCCATTCTTCGAGATTCACGACTCACGCTATATGCTCTACTGGCTCGCACTCAGCGAGAACGACTATAAGGACTATATGGACCGTCTTGCCAAGGAAGAGGCAGAGCGTCAGGCTCTCGATGCACGTACCGTGGATAAGGTACAGCCAGGAGAACAGCAGCCTGAGAGCGACCACTTCATGGAGACTGACGAGTCACACAAGGGCGTTACCAACGATGTTCCTTTCCGCGATGCCCGCAACGGCCATTACTTCTCATACCTCATGCAGACAAAGGGCGAGAAAGACCTCAGCCTCCGCATCCGCTATTGGGGACAGGATGAATGGCGCACCTGCGAGTACGACCTCTATGTAGATGACGTTCTCGTTCAGAGCATCAACAACTCAAAGAAATGGCGTTCTTCACAATGGAAGTACGAGACATACAAGATTCCTGCATCAGCTCTTGAAGGCAAGAAGCAGGTACGAGTAAAGTTCGTTGCCAAGCCACATCGTCAGGTAGGCGAGCTCTACGAGGTAAGACTTGTGAAGTAAGATCCACATTACAATAAAAGGTTCACACAAACGTGTGGACCTTTTATGTTTTTTAGCGAATAGCATTCACTTTATTACACACCTATGCAGCTATCTGTACCACCTCATACACCTTGCCGTTCTTCGTGCGACGGCTTGCGATACCCATAGAAGAGAGATTAGCACCAAGGATTGACTGACTCCTACGGTCAATCTTTATCTTCGGATACCTCTGCTGAACCGTAGCAAGAATATCCATGCTTGTCATTTCACGGCCCCTCTCACCATCTTCCGGCTTACGGAAGAAAGTGCTGATCATAGCCGTGAAATCATCCACTTCACAAAACTCCTTATTGAGAATCTGCAAACGCTTGTTCTCTTCCTGAGTAAGCCAGTAAACAGCTTTCTGTTCGCATACCTCATATACAAGCTGGGCATACAGCTGATCATATTCCATCTCAAGATCGGGCATCATAGAGCCAGAAGGAACTTTAACCACTACGAAACGACGAGTTCCAGTCTTGTCCTTCAGCGGATGAGCCTCATTCGTAGTAGCCACGAATGAAGCCATACGAGGGCGCAAGGTGATGTTTCTTCCATAGATCTTACGTGCGTTGACCTCAGCCTTGGTGATGATATACTTCAAGGTAGCCTGCTGCTTGTCCGTGTATCTGTCAAACTCGTCAAAATTCACAAGACCGCAGTTAGCCAGAGCCATATCCGTATCATGCTTGTTGGTAAGATTGATGTGGTCAAGATAGTACTTCTGAAGATGTTCAGGAAGTAGTTTCTTGATAAAAGAACCCTTTCGGCAACCCTGGTCACCGATAAACATCACTACGAGCTGGTTGCCGTAGATGCTCTCCATACAAAGCCAGTGAGCCACTATCGACCTGAACCAGATACGGATGAAATGCCCCTTTTCTTCATCAACAGAAGGAATACTGCTGATAAGTTCACTCACACGATCTTTGCCATCCCATTTCGGAAGTCCCTTGAGATAAGCCTGAAGCGGATTGAAGGTCATGGTAGCCGTTGAGTAGATGATACGCTTCACGAGGTCGGCAACCTTACCCTCAAGACCAGCCTTCATCGCCTCAAGAATGATAGAGTTAATAGCCTCGTCCTTAAGAGGCACAAAGTCTGCGTTCGTAAGGTTTCCGCCCATTTCAGGATTGAGGACCTTGAACTCAACAGTGTCACGCACTTCGTTAAATCTGAAGGCGAAGTTGTCACTCAGGAAGCTCTCGACAAGAGCGACCTGTTCTGCAAGAGATAGTTTTTGCATTGCTAGGTAAAAGAATTTAATTGTTAAACTTAATGATTTTCTCTCCCTGATCACGATTTAGTCAGTAGATCGTTTTTCAGGTTGTCCCGACGATTCGGAACCAGAGTGCAAAGGTACTATATTTTTCCAAAACTACAAAGAAAAACACAAAAAAATCAGTTCATTTTTGGCTCATCCGACATTACGAGTGATGCGACAGTCATGAAGCGAGTATAAACGAAGAGTAAAATAACGCGATAGAATAACAGTTGATATGACATAAAAAAAGGAAACCTCCGTTTTTAATAGTATAGATGAATAACCACAAACAAATATACTACCAATGGACAGAAGTTTCCTATATCACGGATTTGGCCTTTACAGCCATGAATGTACAAGAACCGAGTACAAAGGTAATACAATTATTTTTCATGTGCAAGCAAAGGAGCGACAAAAAGTATGTCCGAAGTGCGGGGAGCACAAATTGGTCAAGAATGGCTACCGTATAAGGGATTTTATTGGTCTGCCCATAGGTGGCAAGAGGGTGATCCTTCGCATGAAGGTTCAGCGTTACAAATGCAAGAGGGAAGACTGCGATTATGACCAGCAGGAAAAGATTCCATTTGCCACGGGAAGCAGGTCCTACACTAATAGATTTGCCAAATACGTGGTGGATCTGCTCAAGGCAATGACATTGCAAGATGTGGCATTCTTTCTCGGTGTCAGTTGGGATATGGTGAAGGAGATACACTCCACTTACCTCCAGCGCCATTACTGCCCACCCTCACTTGAAGGTGTGGAAAGTATTGGTATAGACGAGTTTGCCGTCAAGAAAGGACATGTGTACAAGACAATTGTAGTTGATCTGATGAGTGGCAGGATACTCTATGTCGGCAATGGAAAAGGTGCTGATGCTCTTGATGGATTCTGGAAGAAAGTAAGGAAGAAAGGCATAAAGTTCAAGTATGTAGCTACGGATCTCTCAGCTGCATTCACTTCTTCTGTCACGGAGAATTGTCCTGATGCCATACATGTATTTGATCATTTCCATGTTGTCAAGCTGATGAACGAGAAACTCGACAGTATCAGGCGTACTCAGTATCACAAGGAAAAAGACAAGAAAAAGAGGAAGGTGCTCAAAGGCACCCGATACCTTCTTCTATCCAATGGAGAGGATATAAATGACGGAGAGTACAAGACAAGGCTGGACAATGCCCTGGCATTGAACAAGCCTATCTCACAAGGCTACTATCTCAAAGAGAAGCTTAGGGAGGTATGGGCTCAAGTGTGCAAAGAAGACGCAGGGAAAGTGCTTGAGGACTGGATTGAACAAGCAGAAAGCAGCGGAGTCTTGCAACTCGTTACAATGGCAGAGACGGTACGCAAGCACAAAGATGGTATTCTGGCATGGTATGACGGGCATCTGTCAACAGGCAAGGTTGAGGGAATTAATAACAAGATAAAAGTAATGAAGAGAAACGCATACGGTTTCAGGGATGATCGTTATTTTACTCTTCGTTTATACTCGCTTCATGACTGTCGCATCACTCGTAATGTCGGATGAGCCTCATTTTTATGCAGTTTTTTGCAACTGTTTTACTGTCAGAACATTAGCACTCTAATTAAAAAGTTTACAAATGCTTTTGCTAAAAACAACATAAAAATCAAGAAGTTTAAGAACCGAAATAAAAAAATAAAAAGTTTTGCGATAGGGGGTTACACCCATACCCTATTTTAGGGTGTAACGCATTGACAATCAGTCAGTAATAAGTGGTGTAACCCCCAATAAAAAGGGTACCTCATTTTAGAGGGGGTTACACCCATTATAAATCATTGATAATCAATATATAAAAGCCGATTTTTTGCATATGGTGTAACCCCCCTCGCAAAAACTTTTTATTTTTTCATCTCCCCCCTGCACCAAGGCATTTTCTGATGATTTTATACCATTATCTTCCCTGCCTTCGCTATACCTTCGTTGTGCCTTCGCTCTAAGTCCGTTCTACCTCCGTTCCAAATCCGTTGTAAATCCGTTCCAAGGAAAGGGCGAAAAATGGGACTTACATGGGACTCACATAGGAACCACATAGGAGTCATGGAAATCACAAATTTATGCGAAAAACAACAAAAAGATAAACCCCAAAAGAAAATAAGTCATATTAACCAAAGGTTATTTGAGAGAAAATATGTATCTTTGTAGGCAATAAGAGTCAAATTCTGATAAATCCACAAAAGGAACTGCCAATAGTAAAATGATAAAGAATGATAACCTTTTAGAAGTCTTGCAGAGCATAGGATTTACAAAAGAGTCCACAAAAAATTACTTTAGGCGTGATTATGGGACTTGTGTCATTGCCGTTGACTTTGATAACAAGAAAATAATCTATCCAGAAAGTAAAGGACTTATTGTAAACGACAAGACGACAAGTAATTTTGAGCATGATGAGAATTTCGTCGTGTTGGAATGTGTATGTCGTTTATTAGAGAAGGGTTATAGGCCAGAACATATAGAACTTGAACCTCGTTGGACTTTGGGACATGATGCCAAAGGAGGCAAAGCCGATATTCTTGTAAAGGATGCAGAAGGAAAGTCTTTATTGATTATTGAATGTAAGACTGCTGGAAATGAATTCAACAAAGAGAAGAAGAACACGGAAGAGGATGGCGGTCAGCTTTTTAGCTATTGGCAGCAAGAAGGCTCTACTCGTTGGTTGGCACTTTATTCCTCTGATTATAAGGATAAAACCGTTAGCTATAAATGTCTGTCAATAAACTGTACTGATGATGCCAATATCGTAAAGATAGCAGAAAAGGATTCTGACCTGCATATCTACCAAAACGCAAGAAACGACAAAGAGCGTTTTAATGTCTGGCGTGAGACTTATGGTCAGCAATGGCTTGATGATGTTATTTTCTGCGATGATAGTCAGGCATATAACATTGGCATTCCACCACTTCGTAAAGGACAATTACGTGATTTTACTCCAGATGACCGTATTGTAAACAAGTTTGAGGAGATTCTACGTCACAACAACGTATCTGACAAAGAGAACGCTTTCAACCGCCTCGTTGCCTTGTTCATCTGTAAACTTGTTGATGAAATAAAGAAGATTGACATCGACGAGGTTGATTTCCAATACAAGCAAGGGGCAGATACATACGAATCACTACAAGACCGTCTGCAACGTCTGCATCAGCAAGGCATGGAAGAATTTATGAAAGAGAAAATCTTCTATGTAGAAGCTGATTATGCAGAACGCCTATTCATGCAATACACAGGGCGCAATCGTAAGGCTGCAATAGAAGACCTAAACCGTACAATTCGCATTCTGAAGTTCTATTCAAACAACGACTTTGCCTTTAAGGATGTGCACAATGAGGAATTGTTTTTCCAAAACGGTAAGATACTCGTTGAGGTTGTACAATTATTCCAACCTTATCGCATTGTATATCCTTCTAAGCATCAGTTCCTTGGCGATCTCTTCGAGCAATTGCTAAACAAAGGCTTCAAGCAGAATGAAGGTCAGTTCTTCACCCCAACCCCTATAACTCGCTTTATCTGGGATTCTCTTCCTTTACAGCATTACATATCAAATCGTGATCTTCCGCGTATAATCGACTATGCGTGTGGAGCAGGGCATTTCCTTACAGAAGCTGTAGAGGCTGTTAATGCTGTTCGTAAAGATGCTGATAATACGTGGGTAGAGAAACATATCTATGGCATAGAGAAAGACTATCGTCTGGCACGTGTTTCTAAGATTTCCATGTTTATGAATGGTGCTGGTGGCGCAAATATCATTTTTGGAGATGGTTTGGAGAACTATGCAGATAAAGGCATTGAAAATGAAGCTTTTGATATCCTTGTAGCCAATCCTCCTTACTCTGTTAGCGGATTTAAGCAACATCTGAAACTGAAGAACAACAGTTTCAGTATCATTGACAAAATAACTCAAGACGGCTCAGAGATAGAAACGCTCTTTGTTGAAAGAACTGCTCAGTTGCTAAAGCCGCAAGGTATTGCAGCAGTAATTCTGCCTGCAAGTATTCTCAGTAACTCGTCTGGCAGTTATATTGCTGCTCGCGAGCAATTATTGAAGAATTTCATGCTTCGTGCTATTGTAAACTTTGGTAGTAAAACCTTTGGAGCAACTGGTACAAATACCGTTGTCCTTTTCTTGGAACGCTACAACGAGCCTCCGAAGGTAAGCAAGATGACTGAGGATATTGTTGACGGCATACTTGGCAATACCGACTGCTCTGAATGGCAGGACAAGGAAATAATGGAAGCATATCTTGCACATCAAGGAATCGAGGATGAAACCTACAAACAGTTTCTTTCTCGCTCTATTCCTTGGGAGCTATTGCAACAGGACAATTATTTCAAAATGTATGTAGATGTAATTGTCAATGGTTCAATAACATATCCGAAAAATGCAACGGCAGAAAAAAAAGCAGAAATACGCCTGAATAAATTCTATGATTATGCTCTCTCTATTGAACGAGATAAGCTATACTATTTCACGCTCGCCCACAATCAAAAGACACTTGTCATTTCTGCGCCAACCGACAATAAAGAACAAAAGACATTCCTTGGATATGATTGGAGCAACCGTAAGGGAGCAGAAGGAATAATCATAAACAAGAAGGGTGGTCAGCTATATGATGATAATGACCGCTTTGCTTCAAATACGTTAGCGAGCCTTATTCGTTATACATTCTATGGAGATGTTGAGGTTCATCTTCCAGAGGATGTAGAGAAGTATGCCAAAACGTATTGGCTGAGCGATATGATTGATGTTAAACGTGAACAGTTAGACAAGGCTATCAAGCTATCTATACCTCAAAGTATTAGAGTTGATTCAAAATACGAACTAAAACCATTAGGTGATATTGCTCCTTATGTATCTGATAAAATAAACTATTCAGACATTGCGCCTGATACGTACATTTCCACAGATAACATGCTTCAAAATAGAGAAGGCGTTGTTGTTTATGATGGAATTCCTAATGTGGAACGCGTTACAAAATATCAGAAGGAGGATATTCTTGTTTCCAATATTAGACCTTACCTCAAAAAAATTTGGTTTGCAAAGCATGATGGAGGCTGTAACAACGATGTGATAGTATTTCGCAATCAATTTCCAGAGAAATGCTTAAACGAATATCTATATCAGGTTTTATCGCTGGATCTATTCTTTGATTTCATGATGGCAAACAAAAGCGGAATAAAGATGCCAAGAGGAGATAAAAGGCAGATTCCGTTGTTCAAAGTTCCTCTTCCTCCTCTTGACATACAACAGAAAATTGTTGATGAATGCAAGAAAGTGGATGAAGAATGCTATACGAGCAGAGTGACATTGGAAAGTAATAGACTGAAAATCCAAGAAAAAGCGGATTCATTATATTTAACTATAACAGAAAAAAAGAAACTGGGCTCTATATGTGAAGAACCTCAATATGGAGCTAATGTATCTGCTAAGGATGGTAATCCTGATACAGATTATAGATATATTCGTATAACAGATATTGATGATTATGGTAATCTGAAAAATGATTGGCAAACCGCAGAAGTAATAGAAGAAAAATATATACTTGAAGATGGTGATTTCCTTTTTGCTCGTTCAGGAGCAACAGCAGGAAAAACATTTATGTATAAAAATTCAGATGGCAAAGCCATTTATGCAGGATATTTAATACGCTTCAGACCTAAGAAGGATATTGTGTCTCCAAAATATCTTGCATTAATTACAAAGTCGTCAAATTATCAAAAATGGGCAGAAGAAACACGAGGTGGTACTGCACAACCAAATATCAACGCACAGCAATTCTCGGAATATATAATTCCTGTTCCTTCCATGAGTTTCCAAAACGAAATAACAAATGAGGTTGAGACTTATGAGGAAAAAATTGCAGAAGCAGAAAGCATTATTGCGTCATGTACTTCTCGCAAGCAAGCCATTCTAGATAAATATCTAAAGTAACTGAAATATGGATGATAATAGAAGACAGTATTACTTTACCAGACTTCTGACGGGGAATCACGTATAGAAGTGAGGTTGGAGGGAGAAACGGTATGGCTCAATCTGGAGCAGACGGCAGAACTGTTTCAACGTAATAAGTCCACCATTTCCCGACATATCAAATCTTTCCTTTGCGCCTTCGCGTCTTTGCGTTCAATAAAAATTGCGACTTGGAAAGATTAGAGGGAAACCAGAAAGGTGATATAAAAAAACAAGCACCCAACTGTTTTCAATCGCCATTGAACAGTGGGTGCAAATACTAACTAACTACTAAATCATTTCTGGTTTAATTACTACTAACCTAACATTTATGAATTTGATGCAAAGGTACTCTATTTAATTTATATGTGCAATTAATTGCGTTCCATATATATTTCTTTCTGTGTCAATATCAATATTGTCAAATGATTTGTTACACAAGAAAAAGTTTTGTTTATAGAAGTCCTAAGACATCGTGAATTCGATAAAAAAGGCAACGGTTTTATACTATTTAACCTCAGTTACTTCCCTGTGGTCAGTGGGACTTCGACAAATCTCGATAAATTCAAAGCAAACGCATCTCCGATGCTTAACTGACTATAATTTTTCGCAAGGCTCAACAATATTGTCAGTTAAAAACAGCTTGCTGTTTGCCATATAGGAATTCGTCGAACCACGTTAAATATTAGCTATTTTGAATAACTTTCCTGTAATCCTTTTGAGAGAGTATGCCAGAAAACCATGTAATAGGCTTGTTGCGCAAATATCCGCATTCTGTTATCATTTTTTTAACAAAAACCTTATTTTAGGTATATGAATTGCATTCGTGTTACATTACGGAAACTTTATGTTACATTTCGAATATATAAATTTCCAGAAAAGATTTACCTTTGCAACCGAAAAATCGGAATCGTTTTTTATGGAATCAAGGCTTACGCCGCTCTTTTATCTGAAAGACGCTCAAACGTGCGAAAAAAAGCCAGGAATCACATTAATTCGATATTCATTTAAACAAAACCATAAACATCAACTAAAACCAAGTAAGTATGAAATTTAAAAATCTACTCAGTTTAAGCGTAATGTTATCTTGCGGTCTGGTTTCTCAGGCACAGCAAGTTTTCCAAGAGCCTTTTGATGCAGAGCAGACAAAGGGCGCATCAGATGTTGCTTTCTACGAGTTCATCAACCAGGAAGAGGGTGATGACTGGAAAATTAGTGACGGCGGATTCAAGGGAAAGGCTCTTTCTCTGAATAACGACGCTGGTACAACCAACGATAATGCCACATGGCGTCGTGCCATTAAGTTCCGCAACCTTCCACTTCAGGAGGGCAAGAGCTATCGCCTCACATACTATCTCAAGGGTGACGTATCAAGCGCAAAGGCAAGAGTATCTTTGATGCAGGGTGTTGAGAATGCTGACATCCCAGTAGGTTCACAGGTTGACATCACAAACCTTAGCTCAGATTACACCAAGTATTCACACGTGTACCAAGGACAAGTACTTCGCTTCTTTCAATATCTATAACCCAGGTGAGTTCTTCCTTGATGAAGTAACTCTCGAAGAGGCAGCTATTGCAGGAGCTTCATATAACGATGATGTTATATGTGTAGATCTCGGTCATCCAACAAATGCCGCATCTCTTGCATCACAGAAGGCATCAGGCAACTACCTGCTTGACAATAGCACAGCTACAGTAACTGTAGATGGCAAGGCTGTAGATATCCTGACTGTGGAGCTTCGCAGGGATGGTAAGCTATATATATTCCTTGTTGATCCTGTTAAAAACGGTGAGGTTAAGGTTACATTCAAGAATCCAGATGGTCTTATCAAGTGTGACGACGGCTTCGAGCTTACAGAATTCACAGAGACCGCAGATCTCAATTCTAATTTAACCGAAATTTATTCTGACATTTATACAGAGCCAGCACTCGAGTCTGTAACTCCACTTGACGGTTCATTCGCACTTGAGTCTAAGGTGCTAAAGGCGAATCAGTTCCAAAGGCAACTTTGTCAACAGGTGCAGAGCTTACTCTGAAGACCACAGAAGAGACATCAAATACTCTCACATTCGAGTACAATGGTCCAGAGCTTGCAAAGGGTACATACTCTATTAAGATTGAGAATATTGTAAGTGATCAGGCAACACCTATAGTTGACCCTATCGTTCTCACATACGAAATCGGTAAGATTAGTCTTGCAAAGACAGAATATACACTTCTTTCTGACAACAAGACTGTTACTGCCGAGGAAGGTGGTATTCCTGATGGTTGGAAGTTAACACTTGAGAAGGATGGTGTAGCTGAAGAGCATAATGGCGGAAGTGGATCTCGTGGCTTCCTCTATACAAACTCTAACGTACAGTCTGCTGTATATATGCGTAACTGGGAGGGTAATGCAGTCCTCACTTCATCTCCTGTAAAGATTCAGAAGGGTGATGTTGAACTTCGTGCTTACACCGCAGGTTGGGGTACTGGAGGTTCCTTCAAGATGACTCTTAAGAATGCTGCAGGTGAAGAGGTGCTCTCTAAGTCAATCTCTATAAATACAGTACTCGAGAAGAATCGTCAGGGTAATTTCCAGGCTGACCCATTCCGCTTTACTTCTGATGGTGGCGAATACACATTTAGCATTGAGCTTGAGGGTTCTTCTAATGAGCTCCTCTGTGCAGGCTTCGAGGTATATTCATACAAGGAGAGTGCAGGCGATAAGGTTGAGAGCGAGGTTGTCCTCACTGAGACATTTGCTTCTTGTGGTGGCAATATGCCAGCTGAAGGCTCTGGTTGGATTGTTTACGAGAACAACAACCCACTCGCTGCTGGTAGCGGCCGTAGCGGTACTTCTGGTATCCTTAATCTTGGTACTGGTGGTATGGCAGCTGCATTCTTCGCTCGTGAGTGTGGTACTAACGATGCTGCAAATATGCGCATCACATACGGTGAGCAAGAAGGTGGTCCTAAGCTCGAATTGAATGCGGGTACATACGAGATTTCATACAAGACCGCAACATGGAATGACGAGGGTGGTAATGCCGGCGGTACAAGTAAGGTATTCTTCCAGCTTGTTGACGCAAGCACAGGTGATGCGGTTATAACCAAGGAGCATGTAAACAGCACTGCTGCTAACTACAAGAATGGTGCTAACGCAAATCCAAATGTAGAGGCAGATAAGGTTTCATTCAGCTTCACAACCGACGGCGGTACATACATCCTGAAGGCTTGGGGTACACAGAACACCGTATGGGGTCTAAGTACTATCAGAACCTTGCAGAGGCTGTTGAGCTAGCTAAGCAGGAAGCAACACTGGTTGTTGATGAGAAGTACAATGGTAAGACAAAGGATGCCCTCAATGGTGCTATTGCAAAGTATGATGTGGCTGATCCAAAGATGCACACCGATAAGGAGTTCGATGCTGCTGTTAAGGAACTTGAGGCTCTTGTAAAGCAGTCTAAGGAGCGTCGTGCTAACATTGACAAGTATCCAACAAGCCTTGAGTCATTGCAGAAAGCTGTTGAGGAGGCTAAGGAAACCAAGTATGCTAATATCCCTGAGGTTGCTGATGCTGAAAAGTATTACAACGAGAACAAGGATGTTGACTACGTTAAGCTTGACGATGCAGATCTTAAAAAGGCAGTTGAAACTCTCGACAACAAGACAAATCTTACATCTAACATGGTTAAGACTTGCTTGCCACTCGTTACAAAGCAGATTACAGATCTTGCTGCTGCAATCGTAGCACTTGATGAGGCTTCTGTAAACGATGAGGCTGTACTTGCTGCTGGTAATGCTACTACTGACGATCAGAGTTTGGTTGCAAAGTTGAAGTATATCTACACTTCTAAGCTCTACAAGAAGATAGCTACAGGAAACCCATTCAAGGAAAAGGATGCTGATACTGGCGATGAGGTTGACGTAACAATCCCTGCTTCATTCCTTATCCAGAATGCAAACTTCTATAGCACAGGTACCGTTAATAACGGTGATGTTGCTGCTAAGGATACAGACTTCCCTGGTTGGACTATCGAGAAGACAACAGGTAACTTCTCTTGCAGTTTGGGGAACCGCTCAGTGGTGTGGTGAGCCTGCTTCTGCTACCAAGCCATTTGTTGATGCTGCTGTTAAGTCACCTTGGGGAACAAGTGAGTATGATGCTAAGCAGCTTATCGAGGACATCCCTGTAGCTAAGTATAATGTATCTATCATCGTTGGTGAAGACGGCGGTGGTGATCCACGTCAGGAGTCTTACGCTTACCTTGGTGAAGGCGACGCTCAGATCAAGAATGTTTATGAGGGCGAAGAGCCAGATGCAGAAGGTAAGGTTTCTTACTCTCGTGATACACAAAGAGCTCGCGAGTTTAATGACATAGTAACAAAGGCTGATGGCAATGGCGGAAACTTCGGCTCTATCCTCCTTGGTGCTCACGTAAGCGTAAACGGTGGTTTCGGTAGAATCGATAACGCTACTCTTACAATCACAGGTAAGGCTGACAACTTCGACTATGCAAAGGCTGCTGCAGCAATCGACAATCTCCTTGCTACAAGCATCGAGTCTGTAGAGGCTGCTCCTGCAGGTGAGCCAGCAAGCGTTAAGTACTATACCGTTGACGGCAAGCAGACTCTCAACCCACAGGGTATCACCATCAAGGTTGAGACTTGGGCTAACGGTTATGTCAAGGTTAGCAAGGTTGTAAAGTAAGTTCACTGGTTATAAGGTTTTTGAGGTTATGTGGTCTTTGACTAATTGAAAATTAATCTCATAATTTTCTTCTGACCAAAAAAGCTGAAACCGATAGACCTTAAAACCTGAGTTCGCAAAACATAATTAAGGAGACCGCCTCTGGCATACGCTGGAGGCGGTTTTCTATTCGAATATGTAATGCCATGAAAAGTCTGTGATACAATAAAATGTACATAATAGACAAAAAAAATGTAACTTTGCAGTCAGAAATAAGGCAAAGGATTTAGGGATGATCCCCCTCAACCCTTGACATTCTAACACGTTAATTTTAATTTAGGAACCATAAAACTTAAGACTAAAACAATTACTGATGAACAGATCAAAACAAGTTTTTCTGCTCGTATTATCTTTACTATTGAACGTAGTATCCGTATTTGCCGCTGACAACTTTATTTCATTCACTAACGGTGATTTGAAACTATGTCAGGCAAATGAATCATTCTCTATTTGCATAAGCGACAATGATAACATTGCAGTAAAACTCGCAGCAAAGAACCTTGCATCCGACTTCCAGAAGGTTTGTGATGCTAATGTCACCATTTCCTCTTCTGACTCAGAAGCACGCATCATAGCCGGTACTATCGGCAATAGTGCTGCCATTGACAATCTCGTGAAGAGTGGTAAGATTGACGCAAAGGCTCTTAATGGTAAGATTGAAAAGTATATATTAAATATAATTGACGGAAAACTAATCATAGCAGGCAGTGACCGTAGAGGCACTGTTTATGGTATCTATGAGCTCTCTCGTCAGATAGGTGTGTCTCCATGGTATTACTGGATGGATGTTCCTGTGAAGAAACAGAAAGAGGTGTACGTAAAGAATGGAACCTATACTGACGGTGAGCCAGCC
>CADCIQ010000031.1 GCA_902801425.1 uncultured Bacteroidales bacterium
TCGATGAATTTCATGGATGCATCTCCGATGCTTGTACTTTACGGAAAAATTAATGCGGTATTAATGTGATATTAATGAGATATTATATGTTTTCGCTCTGCGAACCTACATTAATTATCACAAATGACACATCAATGTCGCATTAATTTCTTCTTGTAGCAAGCGGTTTATTTTCGTCGAACTCACGTTAATTTAAATTCATTATTAACAATTAGAAACCGAAATCCAAGCGCGGCTAAATGGTACATTGTAAATGGTAAATTGTAAATGGTACATATAGGAAGGCTTGGTTAGGACTTATGGCAATTCGTTTTTAATATCGCAATAATTTTTCGTGAGTTCGATGACTTCGCTTTGGGAGGGTTGGGGTGGCTCATCTCTTATTCCTGAAAAACTCCTGCATCAACTCCCGACACTCTTCTTCAAGGACACCGCTGACCACCTCTGCCTTTGGATGCAAAGCGTTTGGAGCTATCTTACGATAGCCCCGCTTCTCATCGGGTGCACCATACACTATTCTCGGAATCTGTGCCCAGCCGATAGCTCCGGCACACATAGGACAAGGCTCAACCGTGACATACAATGTGCAATCCGTCAAGTACTTACCACCAAGGGCATTAGCACCTGCCGTTATTGCCTGCATCTCGGCATGAGCCGTAACATCGCATAGCGTCTCTGTCAGATTATGCGTCCTGGCAATAATTCTACCACGACACACAAGTATAGCACCAATAGGGATTTCATCCTCCCTGGCTGCTTGCTCTGCCTCAGCAAGAGCCTTACGCATATAATCTTCGTCGGTCATAATCCTTGGGGTTTAAATGAAAAATGAACAATGAATAATGAAAAATACAAGTTACATTCTTTACTCTGAAGTTGTAATCTGTATTTTATAATTTTTCATTATTCATTTTATAATTTAATTTTACTTCACCAGCACCACCAGATACTTGCTCGTGCTCCAGAAACTCTGTGGGTTATTGATTCTCAGCACATACTGCTTATTGGCATCACGTATCAACTGATAACTGCTTGCCGGATGCGCGGTCATTACCTTTACCGATTTTGAATAGAGCTTAATCTCCTTCTCAATCCTTATGTCAATCTTCGTAAAATAGTTCTTGTTGAAGTTCGATTGCAGCACCCTACCCTTCTCATAGATGTTCTGGTTCTGCAACTCCTTCTTTGTGCCAAACACATACCAAGCCGTATTTATCAGCTTATCCTGTGCCGTTATCGTCTCAGTCTTACTTGCTGACTCCTCCTTCAGGGATGCGATGCTTGAGTTAAGGTTTGAAACCGTCTGGTCGAGTTCCGCAATATGGATATCCTTCTCCTGAAGTTCCGCCTGAAGTTTCTGCAACTGTGCATCATTCTCCTCAAGTTGCTGAACGAGATTATCAATAACGGTCTTGAACTGATCACTTCGCACACTACTCTCACGAACCTGCTGACGCAACTTGGCAATAAGTTCGCGATTGTGCTCCATTATCTCGGTAATGCTACGGATATTATCCCGAATCTGTTCAGTCTTATTGGTAGCCTCCCCGCTCTTTATGATAGTCACCATACCCTCGGCAGCATTTATCAGCCTAAAGCCCTCCTGAATCTCATTCATCGTGCCAAGGATATCATTTATCTCCCTATCCTTGAAATCAATAACCTGCTGAAGGGAATCACGTACCGAGTTATCTTTCTCAATAACAGGCGCATCCTTCTTCTCCTGACACGAAGCCAGAAGAAAAACAAATGCCAATATCGAGAAAAATTTCTGCAAAATTTTTAAATAATTAAATAATAAAATGAAAAATGAAAAATAATATCATTTACAATTTACCATTTACAATGTACAATTTGTAACTTGTATTGTTCATTTTTCATTATTCATTTTTCATTTATTATAAGTCCTCGCCGCCTTCTTCTCCGCCTTCTTCCTCTCCTTGAGGATATCGGCATCTATTCCCTGAAGAACGACCACGATCTCGCCTTTCGGCTCTGTCTCGCGGAAATGCTGTGCAACCTCGGCAAGTGTGCCACGCACGCTCTCCTCGTACATCTTCGAGATTTCACGACACACGCTAACCAGACGATCCTCGCCGAACACCTCGCCGAATTGCTCCAAGGTCTTAACCAAGCGTCGTGGTGACTCGTAGAAAATCATGGTGCGAACCTCTTCCTTCAGTTCCTCAAGTCGTGTCTGACGACCTTTCTTCTGAGGCAAGAAACCCTCGAAACAGAACCTGTCGCAAGGCAATCCACTTGACACCAGAGCCGGAGTGAAAGCCGTAGCACCTGGCAAAGTCTGCACCGTTATACCGGCAGCAGCAGCCTCCCTTACGAGGAAAAAGCCCGGGTCGCTGATACCGGGAGTACCAGCATCAGTAATGAGACAGATCGTCTGACCTGCCTTCAGTCTTTCCACGACACCAGCCGATGCACCATGTTCATTGAACTTATGGTGCGCCATCAGCTTTTTGCCTTCGATCTCAAAATGCTTCAGAAGGATGCCCGAAGTACGAGTATCCTCACAGAGAATCACGTCCGCCTCTTTCAGAAGACGGATAGCGCGAAATGTCATATCTTCCATATTTCCCACAGGTGTGGGAACCAAGTATAATATACCCATAAAACAAGCACAAATATATATACGTGTATATTTTCAAAGACAAAGATAGTGTTTTTTCCTCAATCTGCAAAAAATCAGCCCATTTCTTTGCTTTTTTTAAAAGTATTAATTACTTTTGTACCCAATATGACACAAGACCTAACAGGGGAGTCACACCAGCCCGGAAGAATTGAAGTGGTGTGCGGATCTATGTTCTCTGGCAAGACCGAGGAGCTTATCCGTAGAATGAAGCGAGCTCGATTCGCCCGTCAGCGACTCGTCATATTCAAGCCAGCTATGGACACTCGCTACTCCGAAGAGGATGTGGTGAGCCACGACCACAATGCCATTCCCTCCACGCCCGTCAAGACATCAGCCGAGATTCTTGAGAAGGCAGGCGATGTGGATGTGGTTGGCATAGACGAGGCTCAGTTCTTCGATGAAGGCATCGTAAGCGTATGCGACACCCTTGCCTCACGCGGTGTCCGCGTCATCGTTGCAGGTCTCGACATGGACTACCAATGCAAGCCGTTTGGCGCTATGCCTCAGTTACTTGCCATTGCCGATGATGTTCTGAAGGTGCATGCCATCTGCATTCGTTGCGGTCGTAACGCATACGTCAGCCATCGTAAGGTTGATATTGACGGTCTGGTGCTCTTAGGCGAGAAAATGGAATACGAGCCTCTTTGTCGCGAATGTTACCGAAAGGAACAGGCACGCGTCAAGGGGTATGTGTCAAAGTTGTTTGAATAGAGAAAGCCCCTCACCCGCCCTTCGGGCACCCTCTCCCGTAGGGCGAGGGAAAAGTTACATTTGTTCGCGAAAGGCATGTTAATTGTTAATTATTAATTGTTAATTTTTAATTGTTAATTTAAAACTTGTGTTAGAAAAGAAAATAACCTTCGACAGATTCATCCGCTGGATAGTCATTGGCGGAATAATCGCTCTATCGCTCTTCATACTCAACTATCTGAGCGCAGTACTCTTGCCATTCTTCATAGCATGGGTAATGGCATACCTCATGTACCCCGTCGTCATCTTCTTCGAGAAGCGACTGCACGTCAAGGTGAGAGCCGTAAGCATCATCCTCGCCTTGCTGACGGTCATAGCCGTGCTCTCAGGGGTCATATACCTCATCATCCCGCCGATGATTGAGCAGTTCTCCACCTTCACCCGACTTGCCACCAGCTATCTGCATCAGGCAGCACACATCAACAGCATACCTGAAGCCATATCAAAATGGGTAAACGAGAATTCTGCCGAAATAGAGAAATACCTGAAGAGCGATGATTTCACCCAGACCATTAAGGATGCCATGCCAAAGGTATTCAGCTTTATAGGACACACCTGGAGCGTAGTAATGAGCATAGCAGCATCATGTATCGTACTCCTCTATATGTTCTTCATCTTGCTCGACTATGAGTATCTTTCAAAGAACTGGATACGCATCTTCCCTAAGTCCACTCACCATTTCTGGCAGGAACTTGCACAGGATGCTGCCAATGCCCTCAACGCATACGTGCGCGGACAATGCCTCGTAGCCCTCACTATGGGCATACTGTTCTGCATAGGCTTCACCATCATCGGGTTCCCAATGGCCATAGGTCTCGGCATTCTCATCGGCATTCTCGACCTCGTGCCTTATCTCCACACCTTTGCCCTCATCCCGACAGCCTTCCTCGCAGGTCTCAAGGCTCTCGACACAGGACAGAGTTTCTGGGTGGTATTTGGTCTTGCCCTCCTCGTCTTTGCCGTCGTACAGGTCATTATTGATATGGTGGTAACTCCGAAGATCATGGGCAAGCAGATGGGGCTCAACCCTGCCGTCCTGCTTCTCTCCCTCTCCGTATGGGGCGCACTACTCGGCTTCATAGGTCTCATCGTAGCCCTGCCACTCACCACGCTCGTAATGGCATACTGGCAACGCTATGTAACGAAGGAAGAGCAGCAAGAAGAAAAGCCAGACGAGCAAAGTGCCTGACTTTCCGTTACGCAAAAGCGCCCCATTTAGTTAATTTTAGTTAACAGGCAAACAAATCATAATCAAAGTTGCTCGATTCTGAATAAAAATGAGTACCTTTGCACCCGCATTCTGAAAATGAGTGCTGAAAACGGAGATCCGCTAGCTCAGTCGGTAGAGCATCACACTTTTAATGTGGGGGTCTTGGGTTCGAACCCCAAGCGGATCACAAGGGATGGTTTTAAGCCATCCCTTTTTTCATTTCTACGGCACACACCTCAGGGCTTACCTTCGGGAAGGGAACATGAAAAATAAAGGGAGGCGGAATTAACCGTCTCCCTTATTTCATTCACTATTCAACTTTTACAATTATCCTTGGCTTACCAAGTGGCTTGAACGCAGAAGAACGCTTGGCTGGTGCCCTGCGCTTGCTTGATGCGCTCGCCTTGGCTTCCTCAAGGTCGAAAGCCACGAAATCGGCATTACTGGACTTCCATTTATCGCCTAATGCTATCTTCATGCAACGCTTGTAAATCATCACGCGACCAGCTACGTTGAAACCATCGATATTATCGTTCATGATGCTGTTGAACGTAGGGCGATAGACATCCTTAACATATCCGGCAGCACCCTCATAGCAGCCCAGTCTCTCAAAGACGTATCGGCTATCAGAGGCAAAGTTTGCCCAATATGATTTCGTTACGTCACTATCCAAGGCAATGTTCCTGCTAAAACCAAACTCCTGCCATTCCTGAAAATGTCTCTTATCAGCATCCGACATTTTTCCGTTTTCCTCACTACAGTATTCGTCAGCAAGTTTGGCAAAGCCATGACCAACAGCCTCATGACAAAGCACTTCGGGGAACTCCGTCCCTGGCTCCGTGGATTCTATAAGTGGAACGTATGCAATGGACATTCCGTTAGGAACATCAGATTGCTTACGGTCGGTGTACATAGAGCAAGTACCCGCATATCTGCCATCGTTGATGAGAACTATCACAACCGCATCGTTAATACGCCCCTCACCAATTGCCTTACTCGCATATTCAGCCACCCTATCGTCGTCACCTTGTATCTCGGTAGAGGATGCGCTTGTAAACTTTGAGCCGAATGCCGTAGTCGTGTAGTTTGAGAAATAGCCATCGTAAGAAACTGCCGTAACCTCATACACATCAAAGTAATTCCTCAAAGTCTTCATAGGATGCAGCGAGAAGAGGGCATCAACAGCCCTATTGGCAGCCTCACGAAACTTACCATTCGCTATATCCCTATCCACGAATCCATCGCCCAGGATAACGACAGGAACGCCATTTCCTACAGTATGTTTCTGGAGCTGAGTCACCTTACCGTCTTCCGTCTCCATATCCTTAGAATGATAGATGTTAGCAGGTGGCTGAACAACAGCCATTTCCTCTGACAACATTCTGGAATCTTCTCCTATGCCCAAACGGAAATATCCAGTACGCACGCTTGAACCAAGGTTAGGATCTATCACGATTTCAAACTCATGTTCTTCCTCTTCAGTTTTCACCTTAGCTCTGGTCAAAGGCTTGACACACATCGCCTTGCTTTCCACTGTCTGTGATTGCGCCTTGGCCTTCCCCATCCCGATCATTTCAGCGAAATCGCTGTTAATGTCATAATATAGGTTTACCGAACTATATACATCAGCCTTTGTAGTTACGATAATATGCAGGGTATCGCCCATCGCATCAGCCTCATAGTTGAGGGTTTCTACCCTGAAAACAGGTTCATGAGTAACTGTCACATCCACGCTCTTTGTGCCAGCCTCGTTTGATGAGGTAATGGAGAAGGTATAGTCCACATCATCATTGGTACAGTTATAGTCATTCGCCTTTATCACGATATTATTAGTACCACTACCTCCCGATGTCCGTGAAATAGAGAGCCTTGAATCAGGCTTATTAATCGTCCAGCTGTCAGAGGCAGAGAAAGTCAAGGTCTCACCATTCCTTATGTCGTATGGCAAGGTGATGGAATAGCCTTTCTCCATATCGAAGGTAGGAGCCGTAGGATCTTCCTTACACCCAGCGAGCGCAAGTATGAACAAAGGCAAGAATAGGAGTTTGTACCCGGTTTTCATATCAATCTATGTTATTAAATGTTTTTGCGAAAATAGAATAACGATTGCAAAGATATTACAAGAAAACGAGAAATCACTCTTTTTTCTGCATTTTAACTTTATTTACAATAAGATTATAGACATTTCATCCAAATCCCACTGCAAAGTTACAACACTCTCATTGCGGTTCACGAATGTTTTGCAAGATTTTTTTCATTGAATTCGCGTTAAATATTCATGGATTAATCTGACATTTTTGCCAATAAACCGACATCACACCTTTTTTAACTATAAAAATTTATGGAATTACGAAAAAAAACTTAACTTTGCACTCTGAAAGTTAATAGTGAATAGTTAATAGTGAATAATAGTAAATACTGGTAGCCACCAGAACAAGGCACTCCACAATGGCATTAGCCTGTATTATTCACTAAGTATTATTCTCTATTCACTATTCGTTATTCACTTTAATTGGAACGATATGAAAAAAGTAACTTATTCCATTGCCGTAGCTCTTTGCTGCGAACTCCTCACAAGCTGCGGCTTCGGTACAACAGGTACAGCAACAACTGACAACTCATCATCTTCTGTAGGTGCCGGAGATATTCTTGGCGCAATCCTAACTAATTCAGCTGGTGGCTCAACAGCAGCAAACACAGGCAACGTACTCAGCGATATCATCTCAGTTTTTGCAGGTGACATTCTCACAAACAAGAACACACTCGTAGGCACTTGGAACTATCAAAAGCCTTGCGTACAGTTTGAGAGCGAGAGCCTTCTTGCAAAGGCTGGTGGTACACTCGTATCCAATAAGGCAGAGGCAACACTTGAGGCTTACTATCAGAAAATCGGCATCAAGCCAGGTTCTTGTAAGTTTGTATTCGGTAGCGACAACACCCTTAAGTACACTATCGGAAGCAAAACTATGCAAGGCACATATTCCTTTGACTCAAGCAAGAAGACCGTGACCATCACAACCGCCCTCGGTAATAAGGTAACGGCATACGTAAGTATCTCAGGCACAGCTATGGGTCTGACATTCGATGCAAGCAAGCTCCTTACCCTTATCAGCTCAGCCTCAACCGTTTCTTCAAGCCTCAGCTCAATATCTGCTGTCGCAAGCAATTACAGCGGTATGAAGCTCGGATTTGAGTTCTCTAAGTAAACCCGATATACCATTTCACATAAGCCCTCGTTACCTTCGTTGGTGGCGGGGCTTATGACTTTTTCATCAAGTTTACGCAAAAAAAATAGTCGTTCCGCAAATAATGACATAGTTATTTTGCCGTTTGCATTATTTTTGCTATCTTTGCGGAAAAATAAAAACAAACAATTAAACAATATGACTATAAAGGAATTTTACGAAACAAACTGGCATCGTGGTAACGAAGTCAGACTGAATAACGGAAAGGAATACCTTGTAAAAGGCACAAAGGGACACGGAAGATTCCTTTTGCTCTTTTCTGAGGAATATGAGAAATGCTTTATCGCTGACTATAAAATAGTTGATTGCCGCACCTCTGACTATGAGGAGCCAGAAGAGGTGTATCTTGAGAAGAAACGTCTGGAAAGAGAGGCTGCTGAAGCCCAGAGAGAAGCCGAGCGACTGGAACGCCTCAGAGAAAAGCAGGAGCGCAAGCTGAGAAACCTAGAGGAACAGGAGCGACAGCATCAAGAGGCATTGGCAAGAAAGGCTGCAAAAAAGAAGGCTGCTGAAGAAAACAAGGCTGAAGGGAAGAAGGCTGAGCAACAAAAGGCAAAGGCAGAGGCAAAACCAGCTTCTAAGGCAGAGCCGAAGCCTGTGGCTAAACCTGTCGCAAAACCTATTGCAAAGGCTGAACCAGTAGCAACTTCTGAGCCTACGGCAGAGCAGCCTAAGAGAAAGCGTAAGCGTATCACTATCAGCCGCGCAGAGAAGGTTGAGATTAAATACGGGAAATGATTGTTACAATGGCAAACTGCAAGCTGTTTTTAACTGACAATAATTACCAATCTTAATCCATCAGTTATAATCTTATCAAAATATAATTATTGGTAAAAGATTGGTAAGATTGGGAGATTTGTCGCAGACCCTCTGACCATAGGGAAGAAACTTGCGTAGCTTGTAGAGTCTTGCGAAAAATTATTATCAGTTCAGCATCGGAGATGCGTTTGCCTCGAATTAGTCGAACTGAGGTTTAATAGGTAATTAGTCATTCGTAATTACTTTCTGTTTCCTTTTTATAGACCTCAAACATAAAAAAAGCATCACCCATTTAGGTGATGCTTTTTTTACTAAGAAAAATACTTTACTTAGCAGCCTCGAGAGAAGCCTTACGGAACTCCTTCATAGCCTTCTCAATAGCGAGTGAAGCCTTACGTGCACGAGCACCTGCAGCCTTGTTACCATTCTCAGCCTGAGCAGCTGCGTCCTTTGCAAACTCTGCATACTCTGCAGCGATCTTTTCAACTAATTCTTTCATTTTATTATAAAGTTTAATGTTAATAGATTCAGCGTATTACCACCTACTGTATTACTTTCGCTTGCAAAGATACGTAAAAAACATAGTAACATCAAAATTTTACTAAGTTTTTTGACATTTTTTTATAAAAAAGTGCATTCTGAGGCATTCTGAAAGCATTTTTATAAAAAAAATCATTATTTTTGCACACAACTTTTTGATATACTAATTCATAATTAACTAAAACTATAGCAAGATTCGCATTTAAAATGTACCTAAAACCTGGCTATGAAGCTGAATATGAAAAGCGTCACGCTGCTATATGGCCTGAGCTTGTAAAGATGATAAAAGATGGCGGAGTAAGCAATTATTCCATCTATTGGGATAAGGATACAAACATCCTGTTCGGCTATCAAGAATGTTCAGGTGAGGGCAATTCACAGGACACGAGCAACGGTATTGACCCTATCACACAGAAATGGTGGGATATGATGGCTGATATCATGGAAGTTAACCCTAATGACAACTCTCCTGTCACTATTCCTTTGAAAGAAGTTTTCCATTTGGAGTAGCCCCTCACCTGCCCTACGGGCATCCTCTCCCCAAGGGGCGAGGAGGAAGTTACATTTGTTCACGGAAGACCTTGTTGATTATTAACTATTGATTGGAGATACTAACTTCCCCCCTCGCCCCTTGGGGAGAGGGTGCCCGTAGGGCGGGTGAGGGGCCACACCGGCCCATTCCCATGCCCTATGCCCAAATCTTTTCCTCCCCGAATAGCCTTCGTTACATAGTCCTTTCCTCTTGCAACGGCATCTTCAATAGAATAGCCAAGAGCAAGGGATGCAGCTATAGCACTCGAAAGGGCACAGCCTGTTCCGTGAAGGTTGGTGCTTTCTATCTTCTCCGTAGCATAGACGCGTTCTGTGCCATTGGCAAGGCATAGTCTGTCTGCCATTTCAGAGCCTTCCGCATGACCACCTTTTATTAATAGGTTATAGTTACGGGCATTAAATCCGGATAATCCAGACAAAGTTTCCATTTCAGGGATGTTAGGTGTGATAAGGGTGCAGAGAGGGAATAGTTCTGAAACAACAATACCAATGGCATCCTCCGACATCAAACGTCGGCCGCTTGTGGAAATCATCACGGGGTCTAAGACAATCGAGAATTGAGAATTGAGAATTGATAATTGGTGACGGAGTGTTTCTGCTATGACATGGGCAACATCAGCAGACGGTATCTGTCCGATTTTTATAGCCTTCACATCAAGATCGGAAAGAACGGCTTCAAGTTGGCTCTTTACCACATCTGCTGGTACAGGCATAACAGACTGCACCCCAAGCGTGTTTTGAGTGGTGAGAGCGGTTATTACCGATGCTCCATAGCATCCCAAGGATTCTATGGTGCGAAGATCCTGTTGTATGCCTGCGCCTCCACTTGGATCGCTTCCGGCTATTGTCAATACTATTTCCATAAACTATGAACTATGCACTATGAACTATGCATTATGAACTATGCACTACCTCCAGGCGTCGCCTAAAATCATTGCGCCTCCAAATCCGAGGCTTAATACTTCTTCTACTTTATCAAACGTAACTCCGCCTAATGCCATAACCTTATTATCTATGATACCCTCAGCCACAGCCTTTTCTATCTGCTCTCTGCTGAATGCCGAATTATACCCTTGCTTGGATATTGAGTTATAGATGGGTGAAAGTGAGAGATAGTTGCATCTGTCCTTCCATTCTTTTATTTCTTCTAAAGAATGGCAGCTTCGGCTGATGCCACCTTTCCACCCTTGTGGAGGAATAGGATTGCGAGAGTTGAGGTGTATGCCATACAAACCATATTTCACAGCAAGATGATGATGATCGTGAAGGACAAGTCGCGAATGGTATTCTGCAGGAATATCACGAATAAGCCGCTCCATTTCATCAGAAGTGCTCTCCGGCTTACGAAGATGTATTAAATCCACATGAGCGAGACGCTGAACGATTCGTTCAGCCTCCCGCTCTATGAAATATGGAAGTGTGATTACAATTATCATTACACAGCCTTCTGATTAATCATCAGATTGACATGATCGAATGAGCCGTCCCAGTCTTTCCATACAGGTTCTATGCCACGAGCCTTCAGCGCGTTGGCGATTTCCTCAACTGTGCGGTCATCACTTACGGTAAACTGCTCAAGAGCCTGTGGATAGCTGTAGTAGCCACCCGGATTCACACGACTTGCAGCCGACATGGTAGTAACGCCAAGAGTACACATGTTATTACGTATAAACTCAGGTTCACGTGTAGAATAGCTTATATCCACATCATGGTCGAAGATACGCATAGCGAATGTGACCTGTGCCAACTCACGATCATTAACAAAACAGTTTGGTTGGAAACCCTCATTCTGAGCAGGGCGCATACGTGGGAAATTGACAGAGTACTTGGTCTTCCAATATTTTTTCTGGAGATAACGAAGATGATACGCAAGCATAGTGACATCGGTCTTCCATTCCTTCTCAAGTCCGAGCAAAGCACCCATACCGATAGAATGAACACCAGCCATTCCCATACGATCAAAGCCGTTAAGACGCCACTCAAACTTAGACTTCATACCACGTGGATGATAGTTCTTGTAATGAGCCTCATTGTAAGTTTCCTGAAAACAGATTACACCATTCAGGCCATGATGGGTAAGCATGGCGTAGTCCTCTGTTGAAAGAGGCATTACCTCTATCTTCAGGTTTGAGAAATATGGCTTGGCACGGTCGAGAGCCTTGGCAAGATAGTCAACGCCCGCCTTTGCTGGATTCTCACCTGTTACGATGAGAAGATTCTCGAAAGGACCAAGCCTCTTGATAGCCTTGTATTCATCCTCACACTGGTCAATGGTAAGGATTGTACGTGCCATAGGATTCTCACGATGGAAACCGCAATACACGCATGAATTTGAGCATGAGTTGGTGATATAGAGAGGGATGAACATTGACATCGTCTTGCCAAAACGCTCACGGGTATATTTCTGCGACAGACGTGCCATCTGCTCAAGATATGGCTCTGCTGCAGGTGATATAAGTGCCATGAAGTCTTCTACATCACAATGCTCCTTGGCAAGGGCACGACGCACGTCAAGATCTGTCTTTGAGGCAATCTTGCGAGTGGTCTCATCCCATGATATTTTCTTTAATTCATCACTAAACATAGTGTTTTTATTTAAATTATAAAATGAATAATGAAAAATGGTAAAATACGGACCCTCTCCCCGCTCTCCCTGCGTAGGGAGAGAGCCGGTTCGCGGTAAGAAGTCCCCCTATGCAGGGGGATTTAGAGGGTCTTGTATTTTTAATTTTTCATTTTTCATTTATTTACGTTTGGAGCATGGCTTGAAGGCATACTCCTTTAGTTCGGTTATTGTTGGATTTTTTCCGCAAAGGGCACAAGAGGCATTCTTTGGGAACGACATCTTGTTCCATTCCATTGTAAGGGCATCGAAGGTAAGGATGGCGTTTGTCATCGGCTCTCCTACACCAGCAAGGTATTTCACAGCCTCAGTAGCCTGAATAGTACCGAGCATTCCGGCTATGCTTCCGAGGACACCTACCATTGAGCAGGTCTCAACATCTTCTTTCTCTGGTGGTTCTGGGAAGAGACAACGATAACAGGCTGTGCCGTGCGTATGCGTCATCATCTGACCGGAATAGCGGTTTATACCACCAATACAGAATGGTTTATCGAGCATGATACAGGCATCATTGATAAGATATTTCGTTGAGAAATTGTCAGAGCCTTCAAGTACATAGTCATAAGGACGTATGAGTTCAAGAGCATTATCCTCTGTAAGATACAACTCATGCTTGATAATGTTCACATCAGGATTGATGTCTTTGGCGCGTTCAAAAGCAGAATCAACCTTCGGGCGACCAATATCTGAAGTACCGTGGATGACCTGTCGCTGAAGGTTTGTGATGGAGACTGTATCTCCGTCCACAATGCCTATCGTACCAACTCCCGCAGCTGCGAGATACATGACAATCGGTGAACCTAATCCTCCGGCTCCTACCACGAGCACCTTGGCATTGAGGAGACGAAGCTGTCCCTCCTTGCCAAAGCCATCGAGAATGAGATGACGGTTATAGCGTCGTTTCTGCTCGGATGTGAGTTCCTTTGTTTCCTGACTCATTGTTATTTGAGCTTTCTAAGGTCGTGTGTCAGCTTAGCTGCACAGAAGTTAGGACCGCACATCGTACAGTATTCTCCGTCTGTATGACCTGCCTCCTCAAAATACTGAAGCGCACGCTCTGGGTCGAGCGAGAGGTGGAACTGGTCACGCCAACGGAAGTCGAAACGTGCCTTTGAAAGGGCATTGTCACGAACCTGTGCGCCCGGATGTCCCTTAGCAAGGTCAGCTGCATGAGCTGCAATCTTATAGGTCACAACACCTACACGCACATCTTCCTTGTTAGGCAAAGCGAGATGTTCCTTTGGTGTTACGTAGCAGAGCATAGCGGTTCCCATCCATGCTATCTGTGCTCCACCGATAGCAGAAGTGATATGGTCATAGCCCGGTGCAATATCAGTAACGATAGGACCGAGTGTATAGAAAGGAGCCTCATGGCAATGGTCGAGCTGACGATCCATATTCTCACGGATCTTCTGCATAGGAACATGACCAGGACCTTCGATGAATGCCTGTACGTTCTTATCCCATGCACGAAGCACGAGTTCGCCCATTGTGTCAAGCTCTGCAAACTGCGCTGCATCATTGGCATCTGCCGTACAACCAGGACGCAGACCGTCACCAAGTGAAAGGGCTGTATCATACTGAGCTACGATATCACATATCTCATCAAAGTGCTCATAGAGGAATGACTCCTTATCATGGATGAGACACCACTTTGACATGATACTTCCACCACGACTGACGATTCCACATAGACGTGAATCTGCAAGATGCACATTGTGACGACGGATACCTGCATGGATTGTGAAGTAGTCAACACCTTGCTCACATTGCTCTATGAGGGTGTCACGATAGATTTCCCATGTCAAATCCTCCACTTTTCCGTTCACCTTCTCCAATGCCTGATAGATAGGCACGGTACCAACAGGAACAGGACAGTTACGTACAATCCATTCGCGAGTCTCGTGAATGTTATCGCCAGTAGAGAGGTCCATAAGGGTATCGCCCCCCCATTTGCATGACCATACTGCCTTGTCAACCTCTTCTTCAATAGAAGATGTAGTCGCAGAATTACCGATATTGGTGTTTATCTTCACAAGGAAGTTTCGACCGATAATCATTGGTTCTGCCTCCGGGTGGTTGATATTTGCAGGAATAACGGCACGACCACGGGCAATCTCATCACGCACAAACTCTGGTGTGATATGCGATTTTATTCCGAGTTCCTCGCAATTCATATTCTCACGGATAGCAACATACTCCATCTCAGGAGTTATGATACCAGCCTTGGCATATGCCATCTGAGAGATTGACTTGCCTGCCTTTGCCCTACGAGGCAACTGTATATGCTCAAAACGCAGAGAGTCAAGTGAGTGGTCGGCAAGACGCTGCTTACCATATTCACTTGTCACCTCTGAGAGCTGTTCGGTGTCGTTACGGTCAATAATCCATTGTTCACGAATACGAGGAAGACCTTTCTTGAGGTCTATCTCGATATTAGGGTCTGAGAACGGACCGCTTGTGTCATAGATATATACTGGAGCATTTGGTTCCGTGTGAGGAATACCGCGCTCATCTTTAGTTACTGTAGGGGTGAGGTTCACCTTAGTCATTCCGACCTTAATGTTAGGGAACAGCTTTCCCTGCATATAGGCTTTCTCACGCTTTGCGTATGCTTTGTTATCTTGTGGCATTTTGTATTTGTAAAGAGTAGCCCCTCACCTGCCCTGCGGGCATCCTCTCCCCAAGGGGCGAGGAGAAAATTACCTTTGTTCGCTAAAAGGTGTGATTTGAAATAGTAACTTCCCCCTCGCCCCTTGGGGAGAGGGTGTCACATCGTGACGGGTGAGGGGCTGTTTTTAATTTAGAAACGCTGTCAACGGACTTGATGCTTCTGCGCACTCGCTTACAGAGCCGAGACCAGCCTCGTAAGCACGACGACCAGCAATGACAGCCTCCTTGAAGGCTATAGCCATCTGAACAGGATCACCGGCAACGGCAATGGCAGTATTTACCAAACAACAGTCTGCACCCATCTCCATAGCCTCTGCTGCATGACTTGGAGCTCCGATACCCGCATCAACAACGACAGGAACGTTAGCCTGCTCGATAATGATCTGAAGGAAATCCTTCATGCGAAGTCCCTTGTTTGTACCGATAGGAGCTGCGAGAGGCATTACGGTTGCTGCTCCTGCCTCTTCCAGATGCTTGCAAAGGGTAGGGTCTGCCTGACAATAAGGAAGCACCACGAAACCGAGCTTTACGAGCTGCTCCGTAGCCTTCAATGTCTCGATTGAATCAGGAAGTAGGTAACGTGGATCTGGGTGAATCTCCAGTTTCAGCCAGTTTGTTCCGAAAGCCTCACGAGCCATCTGTGCGGCAAATACAGCCTCCTCCGCATTACGCACACCTGATGTGTTAGGAAGTAGCTGAATGCGAGGATTCTGAGTGATATGAGTCAGGAGATCATCCTGCTTATCCTCAAGTTCGATACGCTTCATGGCAACTGTAACCATCTCTGACTCTGATGCATCGATAGCCTTTGCCATTAGTTCATTGTTGTTGAATTTTCCTGTTCCAAGGAAGAGGCGTGAATTAAACTCACGACCTGCAATAATAAGTTTTTCCATAATTAGAAGCCCCCCGAATCCCCCGAGGGGGAATTTTTAGGATTGTATAAATCCTTATGGGGGTATATTGATTGTAAATTATTAATTTGTTTTTGAGGTTCAAATACTATCTTAAATCTCTCCCCCTCGGGGGAGATGGAAGGGGGCTATAAATTTTTTCATCTCCTCTACCGGATCATCAGCATTCAATACTGCTCCGCTCAAGGCTATACCCGTCACGCCTGTCTGCATAATCTGCGGAACATCCTCCAAGGTTATTCCGCCTATGGCAACAATAGGAAGGTCTATGCCCTCAGCCTTCATCTGACTGCAAATGCTGATATATCCCTCAAGACCAAGGATAGGTGACAATCCTTTCTTTGTCGTTGTGAAACGGAATGGACCACAACCTATATAGTTTGCTCCAGCCTCATAATGAGCACGGACATCCTCAAAAGTATTGGCTGTTCCTCCTATGATGAAGTCATCACCAAGAATCCTGCGAGCCTCCGCTATCGGCATATCCTTCTTGCCAAGATGAACGCCGTCTGCCTTTATCTGCTTAACGAGGTCCACATGGTCGTCGATGATGAATGTAGCTCCGGCCTCTCGGCACATTTTCTGAGCTTCAAGAGCCACAGGCAGAATTTCCTCATCCGTTGCATCCTTCATCCTGAGCTGAATCCAACGGCAACCGCCCTCCAATGCCAGACGGATTGAATCAAGGTAGGAATAGCGATCGTTATAATGACTTATAAATTGTATCATCCTCCGCAAGCTGCCTTGATAATGATAATACTTGTTCCTTCGCTTATTGTGGTTGAAGCCCACTCTGAGCGTGGAATCATCTGATTGCTAATGGCAACGGCAACGCCTTTCTCCGGAAGGTTAAGTTCCTCAGAGAGAGCGAGAAGGGTAGTAGCCTCTGTTGCTACCGGCTTGTTGTTTACGCTTATATTCATATCTGTTTTCTTTACATTGAAGTCAAAAGTCAAAGGTCAAAAGTCGAAAGCCTTAGTCCTTTGTCCTTCGACCTTAGTCTTAAACAAAGACACAGATATGTAGTTTCGGGAATGGTATATACAAGAAATCCCTATCTCAGCACCAAATTCTCGGGTACGTGAAACAGGGGTAAATTGTGGTTAACTCGTTCCTTGCGACAGCATTACCTGCATCAAGTTCTATGGGTATAATCTCAGCCAACATTCAAAAAAACGTCAGCACCCCGTTTTTTCAACGTGCAAAGTTAGTAAATTTATTTGGAATTTACTATCTTTTCAGCCGTTTTTAGTAATTTTTAGCAATATCAGATGCACGCTCTTATCATTCTGTCATTCCCAAAGGCATCCTTACGTAATTCAATATCGTGATAGCCAAGCATTTCAAGCATCTTCACGGTCTCTTTTCCGTATGCTCTGTTAATCTCGAAATATAGTCTTCCACCTCTGCAAAGGGCGTGAGTTCCGTATTCTGCTATTGCCCGATAGAAAAGAAGCGGATCAGCATCAGGCACAAACAACGCCTCATGAGGTTCATGCTCAAGCACATTCCTCTCCATATCCTCAGCCTCCTTTACACATATATAAGGAGGGTTACTGACAATCACATTCCATTGTTCCCTATCTCCGCTTGGAGCATTCAAGGCATCTTGCATATAAATATCTACGCTTGCCCCAAGAGCCTTTGCATTCTTCTTCGTAACTCGCAAGGCCGTATCTGAAACATCCCAAGCAGAAACCTCTGCCTCTGGAATCTCCAATGCCAAAGTAACGCTTATGCAACCCGAACCGCATCCCACATCAAGCAAGTATTTCTTTCCGTTCCTGTTTCCGCGAATATCCTTGCTCTCGTCTTTTATCCAAGAAACAAGTTCCTCAGTCTCAGGACGAGGGATAAGCACTCCTGGCTCAACGGTAAACTGCCTTCCATAGAAATCCGCATAGCCTATTACATACTGCACAGGCTCGCCCTTCTCCAGTCGTAGCATCATCCCCTCAAGGCTCTCCTTATCATCTTCCGATAATTTATCCAAAGCCCCAAGACAAACATCCACGAAGGAAAGGCCGAAAGAATCCTCCAATAGCATCTTCACTATGCTACTGGCCTCTCTTTCATCGTATATTGCCGTCAGTCTATTTACTATCTGTCTGAAATGCATATTCTATTGCTTTATCAAAAATTTCTTTCCATCCATAATATACACTCCCGAATTAGGAAGTGATTCCTTCATATAGCATTTGCCCGAAACACCGAACACTACTGCTGGCTGTTTCCGATAATGTACCTCTGTACAATATGGTGCCACCTTTGTCTTTAACAGCATCGTTATGTTTTCAGTCAAAATCTTTTCTGCCTTTCGTGATTTATCAGTATGAGGATGCACCCCATCCGGACAATAATATTGAAATACCGTAACATTCCCCTTCGGGTTATCACCTCCCCAATCAAAAGTTTCATAACATTCACCATATTTCCAGTTATAATCCCTGATATATGTAGATGTATTCGGCATATATTCGTATGTGAAATTATTATAGTCACACATATTCAAGTAAGGAAATTTCAGTTTCTCCGCTAATTTTTCCAGAAAAGAACAGATGTTTTTCCCATAATACCTGTTTGGCGACTCTTCGCTGATATTTTCCAGATATGAGCATATCACTATCTTTACCTTTGGATTTACCTCATAGATTTTCTTCAGAAGAAAACTGAATGCTCCCAGATACGTTGACCTGTCATACGACTCTGCATTTGCCAGAGTATCAAACTTATACTCGTCTATTGCATATTGATCTACGTTGTAAATCACATCGCGGTCATTAAAGCCATGATCAAAAACAATTATATCACAAGCAGCCTTTGTTCCGTCAAGATAAGGAATAACGCACGACTCATAACTATAACTCCTAAAATTGCTCATAAGTATCTTCGACATCATCCCTTTATTCATATAAGGGCTATATCTCTCTTCCTTCTCCTTTATCGTTTCAGCCAGATCCTTGCCATCTCTATCATTTTTCAGGAAGCCTTCGTTCACTACTATCCCACTTGCTCCTATTGCCACATTATAGCAATCCCATCCCAATGCCCTACAAGCATTATTCGGATACGGACAACCAGCAGGAATAGATGTTCCCACCCATAGCACTTCATGATATCCATACTCCTGTCCGCTAACGGCAATAGCAGAAAAGAGCAGAAAAAATGCTATAGTTATCATTTTTTTGTATATCAATCTATTTACAAGCAGCTTAGAACTCATTTTTCTTCCTCAAGAGTATGAAAGGTCGCGTCTTCTATTCTCGCGCTGTCACTTCCGTCAAACCAGTCAATAGGAAATCCATAGTCAATACGTTCAAAATATTTATCAGAATTGTTTTTGAGCACATATTTTACTCTGATATGCGACATCGGGCATCCGGCATCTATTGTCAGATTCTCAGAGACAAGTTGAATCTCAGGAATCCTTCGAGGTTCAGGAGTACATGTAAGTACTAATGCAGAATAGGTCACTACAGGGTCGCCATTAGCATAAACCTGTAGGGATAAGTATAGAGCTAACAAAATATAGACTACTCTTCGACTCATTTTTATGTCCTATATTTTTTATGTTGCAAAGGTAAATAAAAATTTCCAATAGTGCAAAGAAATTCGATGTAAATCTTGAGTAAAAGACTATCGTGAATTTGTCGGTTGGCTCTGCATGTTGAGCCAGAGCGAGAGAATGGCAAGTCCCATGTAGCTCCTATGTAAGTCCCTTGTAACTCCCATTTTCTATGGGAGGTTATACGGTGAAGGTACGTTCCTATAGCGAACCCATAACGGGGGTAAAGCGAATGACAGACGAAGCAATATACCACATAAAAATGTGATGTGAAAAAAAAGGTGGTAACAAGTTAACATTTGCCACGAATGTTACTTTGTTACCTTGTTACCTCTGAAAATCAGTCACTATTTAGACACAGATGTTACCTTGTTACCCGTTACCACCATTTCAGTATATCGTGTGCGCGCGATATTTATATATATTTATCCTTCCTAAGAAATAATATTATAGTATAGGCCTTTAGAAAGGAAAGCAGATGGGAATAGGAGAAATATATAATTTATGCAGGTAACAAGGTAACAAGGTAACATTTGCCATGAATGTTACTTTGTTACCTTGTTACCTCTGAAAAAAAATATTACCCCTTCTTCATGCTGATTCTGCTTACTCCCTAAAGGCCTTCGGGAGAGTGCGTTATTCAACATTCGGGACAAGCTCACCACAAATCTCGGGACACATATTGCCCGTCTGGATATTTTTTACTACCTTTGCATCAGGATTGGACGAGACTCCGCTATGTGTACGCTGTGGCTTAGATTTTTTTTCTACTATTGGTGATTAAACGTGGATTAAATCGGTAAGATGTATTTTTAGAGGCGCTGACGGTTAAACAAAGTTAAAAGACATAAAATGATTGGTGATTTCTCATTTTCTTGCAATATCTTTGCAATCGTTATCTTTAATGCTTAATAACTCAACTTTATTTAATATGAAAATATGGTACAAATTTCTTTTTTTGCCTGTTCTGATTCTTGCGCTTGCTGGATGCAGCAAAGATGATGATGATGATGTTAAGAATGAGGATAATACTCCTTATTACCTATATCATTCTAAAGACTTGACAACTGATGATGGTAAGGTAACGCTGCTTCAAAAACATAAGATTGGAAAAGGCATTCCTATCGTCATTCTGGGTGATGGATTCCAAGATAGAGATATAAAAAATGGTATTTTTCGAGATGCTACCACTTCTACAATTGAAGCGCTATTCTCCATACATCCCCTGAAATCGCTGAGAGATTACTTTGATGTGTATGAGGTTACGGCTGTGTCATACAGCAGCACAAACTTAATTTATATGGTAGAAGACTCTACTAATTACCAAACAGCCTTTAGCACCATGGAACTCAATGAAGATTCAGGGGTAACTGTAGCCCAAATTTCTACAGGCAAAGCGTCTAAGATAAGTGAATACGCAAAGAAAGCCCTAAAAGGGATTAATCTTGATGATGTGACCATCATCATGCTCGTTAACAATTCTGATACGGGAGGACTCACTATAAGTTTAACATATTATAATGAAGATAGAGACATCCCTACTGGTTGTGGCATAGCATACGTTCCGCTCCAGGATATTATAAAGTTTAATGATGACTCTCCATTAAAGAATATATTAACATATGATTACGATGACATTTCGCAGACAATATTTGCAAATACGCTCTTACATGAGTTCGGACATGCTTTCGCCAAACTTGCTGATGAATATGTCGGGAAAAATACGGAAGAGATTACTGAGAATTACAAGGGGTATTTGACATTGACTCATAAAAGTGGTCACGACAAAAATGTATCTATTGAAAGTGATGTTACGAAGACAGACTGGGCGGACTTTGCAGCTGACAGCCGATATGATTTTGAAAATCTTGGCTGCTATGAAGGTGGTGCCTATTATGCCACGGGTATATATCGTCCTACGGAGAATAGCATCATGAGATGTACCAACAACTATTTCAATGTAATAAGCCGTGTGATGATTTACAAACGCAGCATGGATATTGCCTATGGTAATAGCTGGAAATTTGACTATGAGGATTTCGTTAAATTTGACCTTGAGAAAGCAAAGGCGGCGTATCAGGAAGACAAAAAACGATATAACTATTCAAAGCGTTTCAGCGATCAACCATGCTTTGAAAAGATGGAAAGGTTAAGATAGAAAATAGCCCCTCACCTGCCCTACGGGCATCCTCTCCCCAAGGGGCGAGGGAGATGTTACAAATGTTCGCGCAAGGTTGTTCTCACAAGCGATAATTGTAACTTTCCCCTCGCCCTCTGGGGAGAGGGTGTCCGTAGGACGGGTGAGGGGCTACTGCTTCTTATTCTAAAATCATCTTAACCAAATAGAACATCACAGGCACAAGCAAGGAGGGCAGCAGATTCACCGTCTTGCAATCCTTGATACCGAGTATTCCAAGTCCGGAACTAACAATCAGCACCCCACCCACTATACTCAGCTCTACCCTCATCGGCTCTGGCATACCATCACCACAGAAATATCCGATAGCATAGAAGATTCCTTGCCAGCAAAACAGTACAGGAGCCGCCCATAGCATTATCCTACCGAAAGAAGCAGCCAACACGGTAGAGGTGACAAGATCGAGCGTAGCGTTGGTATAGAGGAAAGTATTGGCAGACTCGCCTATCTCCCACCCTTGTGATGGAGAAAGAGCCGAGAGCACAGGTCCTACGATAGAGAATGTACCTATGCAATAGAGCAGAATGCCCGTCATCAATCCCTGTAAACCATTATTCTCATTACCGTTCCTTTCATTAAGACGCGCATTAGCACGGTCAATTCGTCCTTGCAGATCAAGTCGCGTGCCAAGGATGCTACCAATAGCCAAGGACGCTATAAACAGGACAGGATATTCGCTCTTCGCCATATTGGGCAAAGAGGCATTGATACCGAGAACAATACAGCAAAGTCCCAAGGCATCAAACAACGCCTTTTTATATTTCTCCTTGATTCCAGTTCCCAGAAAAGAACCGAACACACCGCCTATCAGTATTGTTGCCGTATTAACTATCGTTCCTAACATTTATCTAATCTCTAAACAGGTGTTGCCAAAATGGAAACACCTGCTGCTCTAAACTATAAACTAATAATATGCAAAGGTATTAATATTTTTTCAGAAAACACCCATAACGCTATCTGTTTGCGAAAATTTAACAAAGAAAAATCCATGAAGCTCAGAAATAGATTCTAGCAAATAATGTCTCTCTCGTCATTTCCTGTTGTATTTTCTCTTCGGCAAAGCCCCCTCATTCTGCCTTCGCTCTCCCTTCGCTGTGCCTTCGTTCTGCCTTCGCTCCATAGCCGATACATAGAACGGACTTATAACGGACCAGAAACGGACTTATAACGGTATTACGACGGACCTACAGCGAATCTATATTTGGCAAGCTAAATAACCTCTAAATCGCATTATTTAGAATCATATTTGAAATTTTCTTTTGTCAAAAAAAAAATTCTGGACACTTGCTTTAGCAAGTCATCGAACTCACGTTAAATTATCCTTCTCGTAAAAACACTCTTGCAACGTGGTCAAAGTGGTCAAGGTCAAAATGGTCATTTTCATTTTCGGATTGTGTCATTTACTCACTATATATAAATATAGAATATTTATATATAGTGGAGAATCTTGACAACTCAAAATCATTTTGACCAAATGACCAAATGACCATAATGACCGCAAATTGTTGTTTTATCCAAGTCCCATGTGATACCCTTGCAAATCCCTACCAAATCCCATTTTCCTCCCATTCTTAGGAACGGACTTACAACGGTTTTATAACGGTATTACAACGGACTTACTGCGTAGGCACATACTGAAGGAAAAAGCAAAAAAACTTGCGTTTGAAAAAGAGAAGGGAAGCGGATTTATCTCTGAATGTAATTACGAATTACTAATTACAAATTACCTAATTAGCACATATCGCGCCAGCATCAGATAAATCAGATAAATCTGTTTCCCTTATTATTTTCTGTATGATTACAATGAAATCCGTTTATATGGGAATTCGTCGAACTCACGTTAATTATCAAATTCTTGATAGAATCATTCCTCTACGTTTGTGTTTTTCAAACGCAAAGACGCAAAGGCACAGAGAGTTTATCTGATGCAGATGCGATATGAGGCCTGTTTTAGGGTGTCATCACCTTTGACTTACAGCTAAAAACCACCGCCCTGAATCAGGGCGGTGGTTTTACAAGACACTTCAAAGCAAAGCACATTCCAAAATCGGGAATGATGTCAGCTGAAATTTCAGCCGACATTAATCTTTGTCGAACTGATATTATCAATTAATAGTCATCTTCCCAACTATCATCAAAGTTCATTTCCTTTGCCCAAGCGTTATCTCCATTTATCGTTTTATTCGTATAAACAGGGGCATTAGTAGTATTACCTACACTAAAGTTACCTTGGGGTTGGAGACCATCAGAGCCAGCGACTATAGGTCTCGTGGAGCGCAGCTTATGCACATCCATCCTTGGCTGTAAATATGTCCTTTTCATAGCGTTGTTATTTAATCATTACCGTTTTACCATTGATGATGTAGATACCGCGTGTGAGCTTCTGATCCGCATTCACCTTGCGTCCGCTGAGGTCATACACAGAGTCATTACCCGATTCACTATTTACATTCTCAATAGCAGTTGCCATATCATCGAATAATAAGCCGATACCCTTACCAGCAGCAGGAATAGCAGATGTAGGTAGTTGCAAATATGCCTTGCCTGCGGCTACAGTACCTTCACCTGAGCTCTTGAAGAAGCCTTCATTGCCACCAACCATTCCATACAGGAAGTTTGTATAGCCACCTGAAGTTGCAGGAACGGTCTGAGCTTCGGTAACTGGCTGGAACAGGTTCACATAGTATTCATCGGATGTGGTATATGGAACCTTGTAGGTCACGCCTTCCGTGCCTAAAAGCAACAATCCTGTATTTGCAGGAACACTCTCTACTTGTGTGAGGAGCACCTGACCTGTGGTCTTGTTATAACCGCTTGCAATATAAGCCTTTATACCTGTGACTCCTGAGAAGTCGAGATCTCGGGTGCAACAGAAGGTCCTCTGTCCGTGAGCCATCTCTATGAACTCCTTAGTAGCATTGAAAGTGGCTACAACGGTTACATTTGAAGTTACGTTGTTGATAGTATATCGACCATCAACGATTGCACTCGTAACATTATTTCCATTCACTGTCAGGCTTGTCAGTTCGCGATCCTCATCTTCAGCGATGGTGATCACCACGTCGTCACCATATTCTGGTGAATAGTTGTCGGCTGTCACACCAGCACCAGTAATGCTGACTGTGTAATGGTTGGTAGTCCACTGTGCCACTAACGTCATGTTCTCAGCAGGCATTGTTGAAGGAATTGCAGGACTCCATCCGCCAAATGTATAGCCATCGCGGGTAGGATCAGCAGGAGCAACTACTGCCGTACCATAGTTCTGAGTGATAGAAGCCACGCTTGAACCACCATTGCTATTGAATGAAATCGTGTACTGGTTCACCTCCCATGTAGCGGTATATGCCTTGTTGCCTGTGCTACCAGCAGCGATGACAACACTCATCATGGCATCACCCTCGTTGTTCTGCTTCCATCCTCTGAAAGTATATCCCGTCTTGGTTGGGTTGTTCAGGGTGATGGCAGGGCTCTCGATGGTGTAGCTTGCAGGGTTAGCAGTTGCTACCGTACCGCCGTTCAGCGTGTAAGTGATGTTATATGTCTTAGGTGTCCAGGTAGCCGTATAGCTGCGTTCTCCTGTGCTGCCAACTGCGATGGTTACACTTGTTGTAGCGGCATTCAGTCCTGTGCCTGTCCATCCTGCGAAGTCATAGCCCTCACGGGTTGGGTTGTTCAATGTAATGGCTTGGCTCTCAATGGTGTAGCTTGCAGGGTTAGCAGTAGCTAATGAACCGTTAGCAAGATTGTAGCTGATAGGATAAGCTATCGGTGTAAAGGTAGCCACTACGGTCTGGTCAACCAGCAGTTTTTCTACGGTATAGCTGCCATTTGTAGGTGTCTGGACTGTACCGTTTACTGTGAAGGTTGTCAGTTCATAGCCTGTAGCAGGTGTAACGGTGAACACAACATCGGTCTCACGGTCAATGAGCATTGTCTCTGTATTGCCGTTTGTAGAAGTTTTGTCTGCCACAGCAAGAGTACCATGAGCCGAACCTGTGATGCTGACAACGTAGCTTGAAAAGTTCTTGTTTACAAAATTCTTCCAGTTGTTGTCCCCATTCTGATAGGCAGCCTCAGTACCACCTGGTATCCACAGAGTAGCGTTTTCATAAGCAGAAGAGTTGAAGGCTGTCTCGTTGAGAGTCAATGGTGTCAGCCAAGGAACTTTCACGCTGGTAATAGTTGTTGTTTCAGAGAACAGATAAGGATTGATGGTTGTCACCTTGTCACCAAAAGTAACGTTGGTCACATTATCGCATATTTGGTTTGCGTCTTCCGTCAATGTCAGATTACGACCGATATAGATGGTGGTGGCACCGTTTGCAAACGGACGATACCCCCACTCATTTGACATAGTCAGAGCATTATCGCTATCCGCAATGGTGATGGTATTCATACTGTTGCATTCAGCGAAGGCTAAATTTCCGATGGTAGTTACTGAGGCAGGAATAGTGATGCTGGTCAGACCTGAGCCATCGAAAGCATTTGCCCCGATGGTGGTCAGCGTTGATGGTAGAGTGACGGATTTTAGTTTAGTGCATCCCCCGAATGCACTTGCACCAATGCTTGTCAAATCGCTTTTGCTACCAATCTCGACAACAGTTTCCTCCACTGACTCACCTCTTCCACACCAATAGAAAGCATTATCACCTATGGAGGTTACACCTTCGCCAATGGTGATACTTGATAGTGACTCATTATAACAGAAAATATACGAATTTATGGTTGTCACCTTGTCACCAAAAGTAACGTTGGTCACATTATCGCATATTTGGTTTGCGTCTGCCGTCAATGTCAGATTACGACCGATATAGATGGTGGTGGCACTGTTTGCAAACGGACGATAACCCCACTCATTTGACATAGTCAGAGCATTCTCGCTATCCGCAATGGTGATGGTATTCATACTGTTGCATTCAGCGAAGGCTAAATTTCCGATACTCATTATTGAAGCAGGGATTGTGACACTAGTGATACCTGTACCATAAAAACCAGATTCACCTACCGATGTCACAGCGTAGGGCACGCTCTCGTATGTCACGCTTGATGGGATTGTCAATGCACCGCTGAGTGTCGCCTCTGCGGCTTTGGCGATTGAAACAGTTTTATTTACCTCGTCCGTCACCGTATAGGTGAAGTTACCTTGGGTGAATGTTATCGGGTCTTGCGCCCATCCAGTCATAGCAACAAGGGACAGCAAGACAGAAAAGAATAGTTTCTTCATAAGCTAAATTTCGCAGCACTTTAGTTTGGCTCTTTTTTTAGAACAAATCACTGAGCAACAAAACGTTACCATAGATTCGGGTCATATCAGAAATCTTACTTACCTTAGTGCTGCAAAAACAAAGCAAAAGAGACTCATCAATGACATTGCAAAGATAAAAGGATGTTCTATAAATTTTCAAGTTGTGTAAATAGATATTACTTATCAGGTTCCCTATTAAGGATTAAATTGAAAAGGCTTAGGGAAATAAAGAATATAGATTTACGGTTCATAAATAGGATAAAAAAAGAAAAGGGCGCAGACCTTCCGATAGTCTCGTCCCTTAACTCCGGTATCGCCAAACACCTTCCACACAGACAAGATACGGTAAAAGTCCACGTCCTTAACGGACATGGAACTTTTTCGCATTCTTGTTCTCGTGTGTGAAATTGGCGATTTCGAGTCAAGGAGAACAAGAGCTAAAAGCTCTATGTTATATTTTATGTCGAGAGAATCGGTAGTTGCTCACCCGTGGATTAGTAAATGTAGATTTATTAATTCTTGCCGAGAAAGTCTGAGACTATCATCTGCATAGGGGAACGGTTACCGTTCATCTAATTGTTTTTAATTACGTTTTAATTTCTGTTTCTTATTGATTGTTTTTATGGGTTAATATATGTTTGTTAACACTTTCGGATGCAAAAATAAACAATTATTCTGAAATTTCCAAATATTTACTCGGAAAAACATTAAAAAAGAATCTCCCTTGCATGTTTATTAGACAGGCAAGGGAGATTGTTGGTATTGACTTTTCTTATTCTGGAATCATCATCACTAAGTTAACGTCAGTTAGATAATTTTTCGTCGAAACAGATTTCCTAATTATTTTTACAGCAAAATAACGTGAGTTCGACGAAATCATCTACTCGTATATCATTGAATATCATATATTAAAGAAGCTCTGAAAGAGCGACATCTAAAAGGGCAGTCAGCCCTCGCAGCCTTGAATTCAACGAATTGACGTTAAAATAATAAGGGAAACAGATTTATCTGATAGTTGGCGCAGAATATTTGCGCGATTAATTTCAGAAAAGAGATAAATCCGCTTCCCTTATTTCTTTGTCGAACTCACGTTAAGTGATGATAAAATAATAACTTGGGACGATTTATTATTTCATCATCACTAAGTTACGGGAATTCATATACAATATACTGCGTATTAGGCTCGACGGGATAGTTTGTCAAACGCCCTGAACGTGATACGAATGAGAGTATTCCCTTATATACGCCATTTCCGAAGGTGTAATGATGCTCGTAGATATTGATATAACGAATACGACGGGCATCATAGTTTAGAAGTCTGACAATGTCAATAACCGGCATTCCGTCGATAAACACCATTGCTGGCCATGACTCATATCCTACCGTCTCTCCTTGCATGACCAACTGATCCACTCCATTTATCTTATTATGCCTGACGTGTCTCACATATTCCAACAACACCTCCTGAATAGTATAGAACTGACGGTATTCGTTCAGATCGTATGTGAGTCTCGGTTTCTGGCCATAGATAGTTGGATCATAATCCATTGGTACACCGTCCTCCATATCAGGATCATCTTTCTCACCTATCAATAATTCACGTTTGGCAGGTGTGATGGCATACTGATGCAACTGCATATCCTTTGAACGCTGTTCCACCTCACTACGCTTATAATGAAATACGAGTGGAGGGAGTTTCTTGGGAGTCAAAGCCAAGAACGGACTTATCATCTCTATCGGCAGACTAACACCTGTATGAGATGCAGCAGACAGTATAATTGGCTGTTTTCCATGAATGCCATGAACGAAGAATACTGCCGTTGAATCATTGATCATCTTGCCCTCGAAATAGTGCACCTGCTTGCCAATGATGCTAAGGGAAGGTACTATCTGTTTTGCTGTAAAAGTAGAGCCATTATACACATTCTTGATTCGTGCCTTGACGATATGTCCTTCAACCTCACGGATATCCTCTTCCTTCTCACCTACAAGATCAGCGGTTGAAAGGCTCTCCCCCTCCCTTGTGGCTGCATAGCTCAAAGAGTCGGCATCAACTATCTTTACCCATTCTATATCATCATCCTCATTCTTCTGAAGAGGATTGACAATGGCAACGAGACGGCGTGACACATTGGCGTTGTCTCGGGTATAGACAGACAGGACATAATATCCGCAATGAAGGTCTTTAGGCAATTCGATAGTGCCTGTTCCCTTGCCATCACGAAGCCACATAATAGTACTTGCTGCCAAACCACGCGTATCGCATAGTTCAGCATAGGCTATCAAAGCATTATCCGTAGATACGCTTACATTCATAGCCTCTCCTGACAGATACCAGCGGCGATCTGTCTCTATGCTTGCGGCAAAGCTGCACAGGGTTGTCATCATTGCCGCTATAAATGTTAGTATTCTGTTCATTTCTTTAGTGAAGTTTTCAGATTTATGAGGAGAAAAAAATTTATTTTTCATTATATTATTCCTAATTAGTAATGAAACCTTATAGGGATTCCTCACAAGCGAAAAAGGGTAACTTTTCCCTCGCCCTCTGGGGAGAGGGTGTCCGTAGGACGGGTGAGGGGCTGTGGCTTAGTTCTGTTTCTTATTCTTCCCAGTATGGTGGCATTTCAATATATGCTCCCTGACATGTCACATCGAGATATTCGCGGTATGTCCATGCTGTAACCAATCCTTCAGGCGCTGGAGAATGATCTTCCCAGATACATAGATATAACCCCGATGAAGCATTAAGAACGCAGTCATCTCTGCTACAATCCCTATACCATTGAAGGGCATCCACCTTTTTACGATCTATGGAATAGTCAGCATGATCAAGGAAGATACGACATTCACTCGTATTCATTGCGCATCCAACGTATCCAATCACACGCTTGTCAGAAGTAAGACAATGGATATTGGTTGGCAGGGCAGAAGGCAGAGGAGTGAACAAGCCACCCATCTCCGAGTCAGCCTGACGTCGGGCAAGCTGATATTCGTACTCAGCCTTTGTTATGGCACGTTGAGTTAGCAGAGTGGTGTATCTATAGTAGATACGTTCATCGTCTCTCTTGATGCCGTAAACCTTGTACTTCTTTATGTGCTGATCCTTGTAGTTGGTACTTGCCCCGACTATAATCGATGGATCGGCAGCATCCTTCCAACCACGCTCAGGAAACTGGTTAGGCATATAAATAGGCGACTTCGATGGTATATCGAAAAAGAGATATGTGGTGTGTGCAGGATGTACCTCCCATGTCTCGAAATATGTCCATGAATAGTAGTTTGTCTGGTTGGAGTTAGCAGGTTTATCGGTGGTGACGAGAATCTCTATGTCACTTTCGGGTGTGTGCTGTACTCCACTTAGCTCTGCAATTCCTTCGGTGAACAGAGGATGCTGTGGCTCTGTCTCATATACTTCATCATCAACCTCGATATGCAGCCAGTATTCCTCGTCGGGATTGAGTTTACCAACCTCGCAAAAATATTGTCCCTTATATCCATCAGCATAATATACAGAGCCATCACTTCCTCGCACAGACAACTTAGCCTTGGTTACAGGTTGCTCTGTTCCTTTAGTCTTGAGGGGCATGGTACGTGACAGGATAAAAGTATTAACCGTAGATGAGTATATCGTTCCTTCAACTACAAGCAGACTGGTATCCTCATCAGGAATGTCAGCTTCATATTCCTCTATACACCCGGAAAGAGTAAATAGGCAAGCTATCATGCAAAGCAAGAAGTTCACCTTCCTCCAAGCTGGAAATATTTTATATTGTTTTTTTGCAAAAGGCATGTTAACTGCTAATTGTTAATTGTTAATTATTAATTGTTAATTGTCAACTGTTAGTTGAACTTTATATTAAATGAGACATACGGAATGGCTGTGCCAAACACAGAGATCTTATATCCCTGAACCCCATTTTTATCACTAACGTAATAGATGTTATAGGCATTCTTTCGTGCAAGTGCATTATACACACCTACAGAGAAAGATGCGTGAAAAAAGTTGGTTAGCTTATGGGTAGGTTCAATGTTAAATGCAAGATCCAAACGCATATAGTCTGGAATACGGTATTTGTTACGGTCTGTATAGTAAGGCATGTATCTGTGATAATGTGAATCATAGTACATACCTGCCGGTACAGTCGTAGGACGACCTGTTGCGTAGTTGAAATTGCTGGAGAAACTATATCTCTCAGTAAACTTATAGTTGAGCACAGCCTTCAGATCATGAGGTCTGTCATATTCAGAAGGATACCAGTCACCATCATTCAGAGGCCTTTCCACCCTATCGTCATCCTGACGGAGCAAAGAACGAGAGTATGTATAACTCACCCATCCATTAAACTTTCCAAAAGGCTTCTTAACCTGAAGCTCCAAGCCATAGGCTTTTCCCTTTGTTGAGATGACATCAGTCTCAAGGTGATGGTTCATCAGCAGAACAGCAGAATTACGATAATTGAGATAATCACCGATATGCTTATAGTACGGCTCTGCAGAAAGCTCATATTCCTTATCAGGTGTCTCATAATATATACCTGCTGCTATCTGCCAACCATTCTGTGGCTTAATGTTCAGGTCGGAAAGCTTCCATATATCAGTAGGTGACATGATAGAAGTATTTGACACCTTATGAATATATTGGTGCATAGTGTTGAAACCAGCCTTTATGGCAAGGTTGTCCTGTATGGCATATCTTGCAGACACGCGGAACTCTGGAGCATGATAGGTCTTGAAGGCACCTGTTTCATGACGAGTTTCCAGCAATGATATCTCTGTTGGAAGTTCATCGTCATTGTAATAATTCACATCACGAGGACCAAGCGCATTAAACATAGAATAACGCAAACCAGTCAAACAGGAAAGTTTTTCAGTAAGTGAGAACTCATAGTCAACGTATGCAGCACTTTCCAATGCCTTTTCCTTCTGCAATTCGTCAGGCATAATATATGAATAATCCCCGACAGGAACATACTTACCAGGCTGCACATCATAGTGCTGAACGGACAGACCATAGGAGAGGGTATTCTTCTCATTCATACGATGTCGTAGGTGCAGTTTACCCCATAGCTGGTTTATAGCGAAACTAAGTCGGGCTGCCATGGAAATCGCATTTCTATCCTCATTATAATAGTCATAATGGTCAAGTCCTCCAGAAATAGTAGCTGTTAGCTTCTCACTAAGGATAGAACGCCACTCTGTAGAGAAATTACGATTATTATAGGCATAGTCATCCGCAGAAGTTAATGAGAACTTGTCGTTACTCCAATAGCCATACAACTTGAACCTGTGCATATTATTGAGTTTCCATGTCAATACGGCACCGAAATCATTGAAGTTCGCAGTTCCGTTCTTATATCCGCTATCCTCTGGCAACTGCTTTAGAATCCAGTCACTATAGGTTGTTCGACCATTTATAAGCAGTGATAAATGGTCTTTAACGATTGGTATCTCAATATTTGCCTTACTTGTAAGCACACCAATGCTTGCCGTTCCTGTAAGCTTCTGCATGTTAGCCTCTTTAGAAGTGACTTTTAGCACACTACTTATTCTTCCTCCATACTCTGCAGGAATACTTGACTTGAATAATTCCACATCTTCCACAGCATTTGAATTGAATGAAGCGAACAATCCGAAAAGATGCGAAGGATTATATACAGTACCTCCATTGAAGAGAATAAGATTCTGGTCAGTAGCTCCTCCTCTTACGTTGTAACCGCTTGAAGCTTCACCAACATTAGTGACACCCGGTAACGTGAGTACAATCTTCATAATGTCCGACTCACCAAATGCAGAAGGAATGTTCTTAAGTAACTGAGGCTTGAATTTCTCTGAACCCATTATCGTACTTCTAACAACCGACTGACGACCACCCACAACGACAATCTCAGCAAGTTCCTGATCATCGGCAATACTTACCCTTGCCTTCTTCACTCCAGGCACAACATATGTCTTTTTTCTTGGTGCAACTATATTCTTTGATATCGAATCATTGTCAAGAACAGGAATACCTGCAATAAGATTATTGTCATCAGTCGAAGTTGAAGGAGCTATGAAAGGAACAGTTTTAGTATTAGTATCTTTCTCTTCTGTAGATGTGAAATGAGAAACTGTTATCGGAGTGCCAGAAACACTCTCAACAACTTTCATAAGACTCCTTTCACGATTACTATTTGAGAAAGAAAGATGATTCTGTTTCGCCATCTGTTTGATCTGCTTTTTCTGATCAGGATAAAACGATGCTACATCAGATGCATTCTTCACATGATACTTTTCGCCATTAGACGTAATGAGAGTGTATTGCTCTTTCGTACTAAGAACCTTTAAATACTTATTTCCTCCAAAAGTATCATCACCACGATATACCTTCCATACACTATGATAGAGACGAACACCATTGGTGCTACCATCACAGAGCAAAGCCGAATATTTAGAAGAATCCTCTGGGTCATGAACATATATATGCCCATCAAACTCAAACCATTCAATATGTTCTTGTTCCGGCACACAATATATATTTCCCACAGGCGTAAGGACAACAACACATTGCTTCAACTGGTCATATCGAAGCTGAACATTGTCGTAAACCACACCATAATAGCAAATACGCCCCTTATACGTATCAGTACTACCATTGTAATATGGAATATCATGCCACAATGCCATTTGATACGGTTGCTCAACCTGCCCAACATACAGACGAGCAAAATTAGAAGTCGAAGGAGAATTATCCTGTGCGACAACACCCTGTACGACTTTAATCATACAGACGCCTAAAAGTAAAAATTTCTTCACAACGTCACTATGCTTAATATATTTACACACCGTTATCTTAATTTTTAATTAATATCTATATTAGATGTAAAAATAAGCAAAAAGATTACCGAATAATATCATAAAATGCACAATGTTTAGGATAAATTAACACTTCAAAGTATAAAACATAGATAATATCTAGTTTTTCTTGTTTCTATAGAATTTCCAGAAATTCCATATTATCCGAACATCTCGGTAATTCTTACTCTTCAGGGAAACCAACGCCACCTAATCAATACAAAAAAGAGCCTCAGAAATTTAATTCTGAGACTCTCTCTTGTTAGAAAGGAGGCGGCTACCTACTCTCCCGCATTGCATTGCAGTACCATCGGCGCAAGCAGGCTTAACTTCTCTGTTCGGAATGGGAAG
>CADCIQ010000032.1 GCA_902801425.1 uncultured Bacteroidales bacterium
GAAACTTGGACTGCTAACATTGCCTAAGGCAGAGCCTAAGAAGAGAGGGAGAAAGCCTAATCCAAAGAGTGTATAGTACAACTGATTGGGAAAGTTTTAATTAAACTATAATTTTGCGTTTTTGTTAGGCTGATTTGGCATAATTCATGGAAAATAGGTGTGTTTTTACAAATTTCCACTCATTTTTATTTGCATTAAAAAAAAAATGCTTATATTTGCTCCCTAAAAACATTTGACTATGACAACACTACAACTTAATGCCGAGTTATTAAGGCAACTTAGTTACATCGCAGATGATGAGACTTATTTGCGAAAGGCAATCAATACTATCAAACACTTGGTTGCAGAAAAGACTATTGCCGAAAACGAGTCGGTTGGAATGGTTTCAGAGAAACCGCATAGTGAGTATCTGAACGATATTCAGGAGATGTGCGATAATGTTAAGCTCATTAAGGCTGGTAAACTAAAGGGACGTCCTGTCGAAAGTTTGCTTGATGAACTATAAGATCGTTACATATCCGCAGTTTGAAAAGGAACTTAAGAGACTTGCAAAGAAATACAAGTCGCTTAAGAGTGATTTCGTGACTTTCCTACAAGAATTACAGGAGAATCCGAATGAAGGAGCACAATTAGGTCATGGATTGCGGAAAGTACGAATGAGCATAGCCTCAAAGGGTAAAGGTAAAAGTGGAGGTGCAAGAGTCATTACTCTTACAGCCATTGTTGATGTAGAAAGCACAGAGATTGGTTTGTTGTACGTTTACGACAAATCAGAGAGAGAATCCATAACCGACAAGGAAATACAGAAGATCATTAAGGCAAACGGTTTGTAATAAGTGATATTACAATACAATATGCTTGATAAGAACTGAAATTTTGCGATTTTACCAAGTCCATTTTGTAAAAAACAAGAAAAACAAACGTGCTTTTACAAATTTTCACTCATTTTTTTGGCGTTAAGAAAGAATATTCCTATATTTGCAATGTCGTAACTATTGTAAGTGATTAAATAATGATTATTTACTCTGATTACGAACAAATAGCCTCATAACGTATTATCAAGTAATAATAAAAACCTAAAGTAAAAGATATGCTGGAGAAATGGAATCAATTTGTTTATGATTTGATAGAATCAAAAGCAAAAAACATAGAAGAAGAACCATACCATGCACTCATTGAGAATCAAATGCAATTATTAGGATGGGCTAAATACAGAAAAGAGATTCTTCATAAACAAAATGTTGCTATAGGTCGAACATATATTCAGCCAGACATTCTTATTGAAAAGGATGGAGAAGTCCAGTTTGTCATAGAAGTAAAACGTCCTGTATATACGCAGACAAAAAAGGATATAGACCAACTTGTATCTTATATTCGACAGATGAAACAGAAAGTTGGCATCTATATCGGAGAACATATTGAGGTGTTCTATGATAAACCAGGTGAAAAAGAGGCTATTTCTGTAATTACCATCCCATTAGAACTTGACAACAAACGTGGTGCACGATTCGTAGATCTCTTCTCACGCGAGAAATTCACTGAACAATCTATTGTTAGTTTTTGTGAAGAATGCATAGAAGAAAAACATCGCCAAGAAAATCTTAATAAGGTTAAAGAGAGTTTGATATCTGATGCTCAAACACAGATAATGGAGGCTCTTAAACCTTATCTTGTAGAAAAATACAATGGAACTTTTACGGAGGAAGAAATACAAGATATGCTTTCCTCTGTTCATTTTAATGCCTCTACAAATGTAGATGAACAACAAAAAAAAGAATCCTATTCTACAACCTCCATACCTTCTACCGAGGATTCATTATCAGTTAAGCGCCCTAATGACCCTACAAAATATTCAATCAATGGATTTAATTGTCCAACGAAAGGTATCTTTGTACATATGTTAGTAAAGGAATATGTCCATCAGCATCCAGAAAAAACTTACGATGAACTTGAACATGTTTTCCCTGCAAAACTCCAAGGATCATGTGGTGTTATTCGAACATTAGATTATATTTGTGCTAAGAAATATAAAGGCAGAAGATATTTTACAGAAGCCGACAAAGTATTACAAAGTAGTGACGGTATTAAATTTGCGGTAAGCACACAATGGAGTGTACACAACATTCCAGATGTGGTAAAATTAGCCAAAGAGTTAGGTTTTAACGTCACCACATCAGAAGACCAACACACCTTATCCAGCAATAAAGATTTTGCGTTAAAAGCTGAAAATAACCAAATCCATTGTATACTAACACGCGGAGGCATAGAAGCGAAAGGTATTTTCTACACAAATGATAAGTCGTTAATACTTTTGAAAGGAAGCAAAATTAACCCCTATAATTCCCCAAGTTTTACAGGCAAAGACTTGGAAAAAAGAAAGAAACAACTTGAACAATATACAGAAGAAAACAATGGAAGTGTGTATATGAAAGAAGATGTTATCTTTGAAACACCAAGTGGAGCCTCTGTCTTTTGTGTGGGTAGTTCCTCCAATGGATGGAAAGATTGGAAAGATGAACATGGAAATGAACTAATGAAATATCGAGGCAATTAATTTAAATGGGGATTAATAAGTTTTCCACATTTATCCAATAGCGCCCCCCGAATTGGCAAAGTTCTAATATAAAAATGCTTTTGCCCATTCAGGGCGAATAAATCCCGTTGGGCATAATACCACAGGGCGATGCCCTGGGCTATGTGCTTTTGGACTTTCAGCCCGTCTTTCGGATAAATGTGGAATCAGATAGTGATCTAAAAAACGCAAAAGACACGAAGACGCAGAGGTTAATAATCTCCGCGTCTTTGTGTCTTTGCGTTTGAAATAAAAAAGACGATTCTCGGATGACGGAAAGCACTTGGTTCGTACTCTAACAAAGAAAAAGACTAAAAACGCAAGAAATCGTTATAGTTTTCTTATTAAAGCCCTCTATTTTGTTAAAATATCTAAAAATATAACTATATAATAAGGTGTACGCAATTTTTTGTTTACTTTTGCGCCTCAAAAAAAAGAATTTGAGAGATTTGCCGAAGATGTCTATTGTTAAAAAAACACAACGAAACAATTTATTCCACGATTTTAGTGGATTATCTCAATATTATTTATTACTTTTGCACCGAACAAATTAATGTGTGCTTATGGAGATAAGATTCGAAAAGGAATATTTGCGTGAGCTATATGAGAAAGGACATTGTTCTGATAAGAAACATAGGTTACAACCGCAGATTGCATCAAAATACAGAAAAACAGTCGATTTGTTGGAGTCCACTTCTGTAATGGAAGACTTGTTCCGTTTTCGTTCCTTACACTTCGAGGCTCTTCGTGGTAATAAGGACGGTTCTTATTCTGTGAGAGTGAATGACCAGTATAGGCTTGAGTTTAAACTTGACCTTATCAGCAAAGAACCGATTGTCACTCTTTGCACACTTACAGAATTGTCAAATCATTATAAATAAACATATCTATGGCAAACATGATATACGGCTTTACGCCTACACATCCGGGAGAGGTGCTAAAGGATGAGATTGAGGAGCGCGGCATTCAGCAGAAGGTTCTGGCTGAGAGTATGGGCATTTCATATAAGGTGCTTAACGATATTCTCAATGAACGCCGCCCTGTTACCACAGATACAGCAATGATGTTTGAGGCAGCCCTCGATATTCCTGCTACTACCCTACTTCAGTTGCAGATGAAGTATAACTACCAGAAGGCAAAGAATAACCCTACTCTTGCTGAACGTGTGGCTTCTATCCGTAAGATGGCGGCTTCTGTGTTGTGGTAATAGTTAGAGTTAAAGGTTAGAGGTCAGAGATTAGGGATTAGAGGGATAAGAGAGATTAAGAAATTAAACACAAAGACGCAGAGGTTAATAATCTCCGCGTCTTTGTGTCTTTACGTTTGAAATAAAAAAGATAATCCGCGAATAACAAAAAGCACTTGTTTCTTCATTTCGCTAAGATAAAGACTAAAAACGCAAGAAATCGTTATAGTTTCCACATTAAAGCCCCCTGTTTTGTTAAAATATCTAAAAATATGACTATATAATAAGGTGTACGCAATTTTTTGTTTACTTTTGCGCCTCAAAAGAACAAACATAGAAATATTATGCAAGAAAACTTGGTAATTGTGGAGAGCCCGGCTAAGGCTAAGACCATTGAGAAATTCCTTGGCAAGGACTATAAGGTGATGTCCAGCTACGGACACATCCGCGATCTAAAGAAGAAGGAAATAAGCATTGATCTCGATACCCTCATGCCGGTATATGAAATACCTGACGAGAAGAAGCGCGTGGTCAATGATTTGAAGGCTAACGCCAAAAATGCAAAGAAGGTTTGGCTGGCATCCGATGAGGACCGCGAAGGAGAGGCTATCTCATGGCACCTTTGCGAGGTTCTCGGACTTGACGAGAAAAAGACAAGCCGAATCGTGTTCCATGAGATTACGAAGAATGCTATTCTTGAGGCTATTCAGCATCCACGTCAGGTTTCAACCTCTCTCCTGTGCTTTGGCGTAAGGTTAAGCCATCACTCTCAGCAGGTCGCGTGCAGAGTGTGGCTGTACGTCTTATAGTAGAACGCGAGCGCGAGATTCAGGCGTTCAAGTCTGAGCCTTATTTCCGCATCAACGCTATCTTTGCCATCAAGGATGCTGCGGGCAACACAAGCGAGATACGTGCAGAACTTGACAAGCGTTTCACCACGCACGAAGATGCTGTTGCTTTCCTTGAGAAGTGTCGCAAAGCTAAGTTCACTATCGACTCTATTAGCAAGAAGCCTCTCAAGCGTACTCCAGCCCCTCCTTTCACCACCTCTACCCTTCAGCAGGAAGCAGCGAGAAAGCTCGGTTTCACCGTGTCACAGACCATGATGGTTGCCCAGCACCTCTATGAGAACGGTCATATCACATATATGCGTACCGACTCAGTGAACCTCTCACAGCTCTGCATCGGCACATCAAAGGATGCTGTCATCAAGATGTATGGCGAGGAATACAGCAAGCCACGCAATTACAGCACCCACACCAAGGGAGCACAGGAAGCCCACGAGGCTATCCGCCCAACATATATGGAGAATACATCCATAGAGGGTACGCTTCAGGAGCGTCGTCTCTATGAACTTATCTGGAAGCGCACAGCCGCTACACAGATGGCAGATGCCCAGATTGAGAAAACAACCGTGAACATCAGCGTTTCTGATACTGACGAGCAGTTCATCGCAACTGGTGAGGTCGTAGTCTTTGACGGTTTCCTCAAGGTGTATCGCGAGTCTGACGGTGATGACGACAACGACAAGAACAACGAGGAGGCAGGCTCTATGCCAGCTTCAATGAAGGAGGGCGACACAATCGAGCGAGTACAGATCACATCACTTGAGCGTGCATCAATGGGACCTATCCGCTATACTGAGGCATCACTCGTTCATAAGCTTGAGGAACTTGGCATTGGCCGTCCATCTACATACGCCCCAACAATCTCTACCATTCAGCAGCGTGAATACGTTCAGAAGGGCGATAAGAAAGGCGAGGAGCGCGAATACACTATCGACACTCTCAAGGGCAATAGCATCAAGGCTTCAAAGAAGACCGAGATGGTTGGTTCAGAGAAGGGTAAGCTCCTTCCTACTGACATAGGAATCGTGGTTAACGACTTCCTTATGGAGTATTTCCCTGGCATCATGGACTATAACTTCACAGCTAATGTCGAAGAGAAATTTGATAGTATTGCCGAGGGCAAGGAGAACTGGTCAAAGATGCTCAAGGACTTCTACAAGGACTTTGCCCCTGAGGTAGAGAAAACTATCAACTCACGTTCTGAACATAAGGCAGGTGAACGCGTTCTCGGTGAAGACCCAAAGAGCCACAAGCCAGTATCTGTAAAAATAGGTCGTTTCGGACCTGTCGTACAGATTGGTAGTGCAGAGGACGAGGAGAAGCCACGCTTCGCACAACTGCCTAAGGATAAGAGTCTTGAAACAATCACTCTTGAAGAGGCACTTGAGCTTTTCCGTCTGCCTCGCACACTTGACGAGTTCGAGGGCGAAACTATCACAATCGGCGCTGGTCGTTTTGGTCCATACGTGCAGCATAACCGCAAGTACGTTTCTATCCCTAAGGATATGGACCCTCTTACCATCACCCGTGAACAGGCTATCGAACTTATTGAGAAGAGCCGCGACCAGGAGAAACAGCGTCATGTGAAGACCTTCGAGGAAGATGCAGAACTTGAGGTGATGAATGGTCGCTACGGTCCATACATCTGCTACAAAGGCAAGAACTACCGTATGCCGAAGAATATGCACGAGCGTGCCGCTGAACTCACATACGAGCAATGTATGGAAATCGTAAACACACCGGTAAAGGCCAAGAAATGAAGCGAATAATCCTTATCGGCTATATGGGAGCCGGAAAGACTACCGTCGGCAAGCAACTCGCCAAGGAACTGGGACTCCCTTTCTATGACCTCGACTGGTATATTGAGAGTCGTATGCGCAAGAAGATATCAGAAATCTTCAAAGAGCGCGGAGAGGAAGGCTTTCGCATAATTGAGCGGAATATGCTTCACGAAGTGGCAGAATTCGAAGATGTAGTCATCAGTTGTGGCGGTGGAACTCCATGCTTCTTCGATAATATGGAGTATATGAATGCCAACTCCGATGTCATATACCTCAAGGCAACTCCAGAGGTGCTCTACGCTCATCTTCAGATGGGTAGGTCGGTACGCCCTCTTATTGCCAACAAGACAAAGGACGAACTCCTCGCCTTCATCAAGGAACAGCTTGCATATCGTGAGCAGTTCTATCTGAAGGCAAAGCATGTTCTGGACGTAACCCTCATGGAGAGTCCGGAGAAAATATCTATCTCTGTTGAAAAAGCAAAAGAACTAATTGAACAGAAATGAAGAAATGGACGATAGAAGACTCTAAGGAGATCTACAACATCAAAGGCTGGGGCGTTAACTTCTTCGGAGTGAACGAGAAAGGTCATGTATATGTCACGCCTAAGAAGAATAATGTTCAGGTGGATTTGAAGGAAGTGGTCGATGAACTGGCTGCTGCCCACATTTCCGCACCTCTGCTGCTGCGTTTCCCCGACATTCTTGATACACGTATCCAGTCAACGGCTGCGTGCTTTGAGAAGGCAACCAAGGAGTATAACTTCAAGGGTGACCATTATATCGTGTTCCCTATCAAGGTGAACCAGATGCGACCTGTCGTTGAGGAGATTATCTCGCATGGTGCAAAATATAACATCGGACTTGAGGCTGGCTCTAAGCCTGAGCTTCACGCCGTTCTTGCACAGCACATGGATTCTGACTCTATCGTGATCTGTAACGGTCACAAGGACCAGAATTTCATCGAGATGGCTTTGCTTGCACAGAAGATGGGCAAGCGTCTGTTCCTCGTTATCGAGAAACTTCCAGAACTTCGCATAATCGCTGAGACAGCCGCAAAGCTCAACGTGCGTCCGAACCTCGGTATCCGTATCAAACTCGCTTCTTCAGGCGCAGGAAAGTGGCAGGAAAGCGGTGGTGATGCCTCTAAGTTCGGTCTTAACTCATCAGAGCTTCTTCTCGCACTTGAGATGCTTGACCAGATGGGACTTCGTGATTGTCTGAAACTCATCCATTTCCATATCGGTTCGCAGATTACCAAGATTCGCCGTATCTCAACAGCTCTTCGTGAGGCTGCCCAGTATTACGTACAGTTGCATCAGATGGGCTTCGGCATTGAGTTTGTGGATTGTGGAGGTGGACTTGGCGTTGACTATGACGGTACACGTTCAAGTAATTCAGAGTCATCGGTAAACTACTCAATACAGGAGTATGTGAACGACTGCGTATATACCTTCGTTGATGCAGCCGACAAGAATGAGATTCCCCACCCTACCCTTATCTCTGAGGGTGGTCGCTCTCTTGCAGCACATCATTCTGTTCTTATCCTTGATGTGCTTGAAAGCGTGAGTGCTCCACAGATGCCAGAGGATTTCCAGCCAGGTGAGAATGACCATCAGCTTGTTCACGACCTTACGGAGATATGGGATAAACTCTCCATTCGCTCTATGCTTGAGGACTGGCATGATGCAGAAGACATTCGCGAAGAGGCTCTTGACCTCTTCCGTCATGGTATTATCGACCTAAAAACTCGCGCGCAGATTGAGTCTCTCTATTGGGCTATCACTCACGAGGTTTCAGAACTGGCACACCACCAGAAGCACGTTCCTGATGAGCTTCGCAGTCTTGACAAGCAGATGGCAGATAAGTATTTCTGCAATTTTTCTCTCTTCCAGAGCATGCCTGACTCATGGGGTATTGACCAGCTCTTCCCTATCATGCCTATTCAGAGGCTTGACGAGCAGCCAACACGCTCAGCACAGATTCAGGATATCACCTGCGATTCCGACGGTAAGGTGGCTACTTATGTAAATGGCGGTCAGCAGACAAGCTACCTGCCTTTGCATCCTGTCAAGCATGGCGAACATTATTATATAGGTGTTTTCCTTGTCGGGGCATATCAGGAGATTCTCGGTAATATGCACAACCTCTTCGGAGATACCAATGCCGTTCATATCTCTGTTGATGACAAGGGATATCACATTGACAAAACTATTGATGGTGAGACCGTTGCCGATGTATTGGAATATGTTCAGTACTCACCAAAGAACCTTGTCCGCCGTCTTGAGATCTGGGTAGCAAAGTCAGTCAAGGAAGGCAAGATCACGCTCGAAGAGGGTAAGGAATTTATCTCTAACTATCGTGCAGGCCTTTACGGCTATACATATCTTGAATAGTTTTTCATAGGACAAAAAGAAAGGAAATGAAGAAAATCACTATAGTAAAGGTAGGAGGCGCAGTAGTTGAGGATGCTGCTCAGCTTGATGCTCTCCTTGAAAACTTCAGCAAGATTGAAGGTCCAAAGATTCTCGTACACGGAGGTGGTCGTCGTGCCACTAAGGTAGCCGCTTCTCTCGGCATAGAAAGCGTTATGGTAGGCGGTCGCCGCGTTACCGATGCAAAGATGCTTGAGGTTGTGACAATGGTTTACGGCGGTCTCGTCAATAAGAACCTTGTAGCCAAGCTTCAGGCAAATAAGGTAAACGCAATCGGTCTTACAGGCGCAGATATGGATGTTATCCGTTCGCACAAACGTCCTTTGAAGAAAATGGAAGTTGACGGCGAGGAAAAGATGGTTGACTTCGGTTTCGTAGGCGATGTGGATCGTGCTGACGGTAAGGCTCTCGCAAGTCTCATCCAGCAAGGCGTAGTACCCGTCATCGCTCCTCTAACACACGATGGCGAGGGAAATATCCTCAACACCAACGCTGATACAATGGCTTCAGAGACAGCCAAGGCTCTTGCTGCAGAAGGTTATGAGACTACCCTCATCTACTCTTTTGAGAAGAAAGGCGTACTCAGCAATCCAGATGACGATGATAGCGTTATCCCAACCATTAACCACGCAGATTTCGAGCGCTACAAGGCTGACGGCACTATCTCTGGCGGTATGCTACCAAAGATTGAGAATGCCCTCGCAGCAGTTGATGCTGGCGTTTCAAGGGTTATCATCACCCTCGCCACAGCCATTGACGGCAATCACGGCACTATCATCAGCAAGTAAGGGCTAAAGTCAAAGGGCTAAAGTCTAAAGACAAAGGACTAAAGTCTAAAGACAAAGGGCTAAAGTCTAAAGACAAAGGTCTAAGGTCTAAAGGCGAAAGTCATTGTTATTAGAGTTTTTTGTAGCAAAAGTGTAAAAATAAGTTAAAAAGGAAGGGCAAATGTAACTTTTGCCCTTTTATTATAGTCTTTCAATCAGAGCACAGATGAAGAATATCAGTTTCAAGACCGACGTACTTCCTATGAAGGACAAGCTCTTCAGGCTTGCCTTCCGCATCACGCTCAACCAGCAGGATGCAGAGGATGTTGTGCAGGAGACGCTGATAAAAATCTGGAACCGGCACGATCAATGGGACGAGATAGAATCCCTCGAAGGCTGGGCGTTGACAATAGCGCGCAACATGGCGCTTGATATCCTTCGAAAACAGGACATTCATCGCACGGTCTCTTTGGATGAACCTCTTTCCTCTAACACCCATCACCTGACACACACTACCCATACTCCGTATGAGCAGATGATGGAAAAGGAACGCATCGCAATGGTTCGCGACTTGATGAACTCTCTACCCGAGAAACAGCGTACAGCTATGCAGCTTCGCGATTTCGAGGATAAGTCGTACAAGGAAATCGCCGCTATCATGCAGATAAGCGAAGACCAAGTGAAGATAAACATCTTCCGAGCACGACAATTCATCAAGAAAAGTTATGATTCACTACAAAACAGTTAAGTTTGATGTGGTATCTCTCCGCATTACCCAAAACAAAGACAATATGGACTATAAATACATAGAACAACTATTAGAGCGCTATTTCAAGTGCGAGACCTCTTTGGAAGAGGAACGTATCTTGCGCACATTCTTCTCACAGAAGGACGTGCCTGTGACTCTGTTGCCTTATCGCGACTTGTTCATGTATGAGCAGTCTGGCATGGAAGAAGCGCACCTTAGCTCTGATTTCGATGAGCGTATGCTTGCTCTCATCGACGATGAGCCAAAGCATGTAAAGGCACGCACAATAACCATGCAAAGCCGCCTCCGCCCTCTCTATAAGGCTGCCGCAGTAGTAGGTATAATCCTTTCTCTCGGACTTGCTGCACAGATGCCATACCAGCGCGAGGCACTTCAGGACGCACAACAGTTCGCTGCTTCACACTCGAAGGACTCAATCACAATCAACACAGCCAACAGCGTTGCTATGGCTGACTCTTCAAAGATTGACTCCACAAAGGCGTCCACATTACTCAGATAATTTCTAAGCTTTTAAATAATTTTCTTGTTTACTAAAACTCAGTTGTGATAGCTTGTGAAAACTAATCCAACTGATTCCAGATAAGTTGAAAGTTGCAGGCTTAAGCCTCTTCTTTCAACTTTCTGCTATTATATACACAACAAAAAAGCCGCCCTTACGGACGGCTATTTCTATAATGATGAACTATTATTTTGCGGAATCATTATTCTCTTTGTTCTCCTTAGACTGAGGAACAAGCATATATTCTTTTTCTGCAGGTGCGCTGGCACAGTTTGTAGCGCAGTCAATAGCCAATCCGATCAAACCACCGATAAGTATATTTCCGAAAGCCCAACCATTTATCTTTCTCTTTAATACAATATCATCGAAAGTGTGATTCTGCGAAGTGATTTGAATATGCTGACCGTTAATTTTACGGCGACTCACCTTTACTACAGCTGGCAGAACCACACCTGTGTAAGTCTGTTTCTCTGTTTTTATATTTACAGGCTCATCAATGTCTCCCTTGATAGTGATACTTGGATCACCACCAGAAACGATAGTAGCACATGATGAAAGCATACAAGAAGCAACAACTGCTGCAATAATAGATTTACAAACTCTAAACTCTTTCATAATAATAATATAGTATTTGTTTATTTCTTAGATAACTGTCACTAACAATATGGAAGTCCACACGTTTTTGATATTATGAAAACCAACACTTTCCGTTATATCACAAACCGTCTCTATCCATTTAGCTTATCATTTTGACATAAAATCCGTCTATAACAGAATCTCAAGCCAAAAAAACGCTGCAAAGATACAATTTTTTCCTCAATAAACAAAAAAAACACAAAAATTTTGTATTTTCTAATGACATCTTGTGAAAATCGTCCTTTCTGTCTAGTATTGTCTATTATTTTTGACCATATAATTAAAAACAAAAAATATTCAAAGAAATATTTGGTGAAATGAGAAAGAATGATTAATTTTGCAATCGAAGGGTATAATATTAATAGCACCCCCAAAACATGTATTCATAAGAATGCATCTCATACGTAAATTCTATACCTAATTAACTTCATCTATCTATGACTATAAAAGAAAGCCTAACCAAAATACTTCTTGGAAGAAACATAAACAAAGAACTGGCAACAGCCGTAGAGGAGAACCATAAGGCACATGACGAGTATAATAATGCTTGTCAAGATAATAATGCGCTCAAAGAAAGACTGAGCGACTTAACTGAATCTTTAAAATCACGTACCGAAAGTCTCGCATCTTTAATAAAGGAAAACGAAAGACTCGACTCACATCTTTCACAATTAATGGAAATCAAAGCAATAGATGAAGCACAAGAATCGTTAGAAAACATATTAAATGACTATAAGACTAAATTGAACAATTTAAAGGCCAATTTAAATAATAATGAACAAGAACATTATAAACTTCAAAGGCAATTGGAAAAAATCCAAGATGAAAAGATAAATTTAGATTGTGATATAGAGATACTAAATCAAAAAATAGAATCATCAAAGAAAGAGAGAGAACAACAAATAGGAAACATATTAAATCAACGAAAAAATATCAAAGAAACCCTTGCTACTCATAAAGAAAAGTGGCAAGCGAATATAGAAGAATTTAATATAAAGATAGTAAATGCTAACAAGCTAGATCTCTTGGAATTACGACATAAATGTGATGATTACGAAACAAAAATTAAAAACGCTATTGAAACAAAATGATGAAACAAATTATTCGATTTATATTAGGAAGGGACACAAACGCCATCCTAAACAAGATTCAGTCATACAAGGATGAGACTTCCCAAATCGAGTCTCAACATAAATCCTTGTTACAGGATAATAGCGCAATAAAAAAGAGTATAGACAACTGTGAAAAAAATGTGCATACTATCTCACAAGAAATAGATCAACAAAATAGTAAAATATCTGAGAAACGTTTTAAATGCGAAACATTAGATAATATCACCAAAACAAAGGAAGATATTTCTGACTATGAGAAAAGAATGAATGAATGCACAGCAAACATTCACAGATTAAAGCAATCTGTAGATTCTCTTATTGAAGAGATAAACAAACAGAATGAGCGTAAATCTGAACTGGAAGCCCGATACAAAGAGCTCAATACAGACATAAATGAAACAATTACAAACATTGATGAGTACAGAAGTGTCAATTCTGAAATAAAGAATATTCAGGATTGGCTTCTAACGCATAGTGCCGAATTAACAGGCATTCAGAAGAAAATCAACACCCGCATACAAGAAATAGAAGATACTGAGCAAAGGATTGATATAACAAACAACGATCCTAAAGCCAAAGAGAAAAAACAAAATGTCAGCATTCCCATCGAAGATAATGATAAACCAGAAACGAAGGCTGTAAAAGATTCTGTACAAAGGGGAAGTGAAAATTCTTTCCCAAATGAATCCGTAGAAGGAAAACGAAAGAAGCGTGATAGGAAAATCAAAGAGATTTTCGACATGAAAACAGGTGAAACCATCTTGGCTGATCAATTCTTTGAACAGCCAATAAACGAACTTGTAAGATGGCGTTCTATTTTTCAAGAATGCATATCAAAAGACGAACACCGTTTCATTTGCCCGAACTGCCTTGAGCAGATTCGCATATCTGGTCAAGGTGACGAGCGCGGTATTCCTTCCATTTTCACCCACAAAAATGATAGCGTAGATTGCACTAAGACAACAACAGGACTTTCAGTAGAAGAAATCAATAAAAGAAAATACAGTCTGGTTGGTCAAAGCTTACGTCACAAAGAGCTGAAGAACATTATTAGTGATTTTTTAAAAGACGAAGGAAGCGTAGCCATTGGGATTAAGAATGTAGAAACAGAGAAACGTGTTTATAGTTCACTTCCATATTTCAATTGGAGACAACCAGACATACAGATTGAATACAAAGACTGCAAAATTGTGTTTGAGATTCAACTTTCAACCACATTTCTCAGCGTCATTACGGAGCGTGATACCTTCTATCGTCTAAACAACTATTACATCATCTGGGTATTTAATTTCGATGATAACAAGAAATACGTTGACTTAAACAATCTGGCAATAAAAGATATATATTTCGCAAACAAACGCAATGCTTTCATCTTTGATCAGGATGCATCACAATGGAGCAAAGAAAGAAAACAACTCGTACTAAAATGCAACTGGGTTGATACAAATTCACAATGGCACTATCCCAATACGTCAGAACGCATTGGTGGAGAACCTGTGACACTTGAACAACTAAAGTTTGATGAGCAAAGTCTAAAGCCTTATTATTTTGACGCGGAAAAGCCATACTTTGAGGAACATCCCGAAATGGCAGAACGTTTTGCAGTTGAGCAACGAACAAGGGAAGAATATATCAAAGAGTTAGAGCAAAAAGCAGCCGAAAAAGAGACAAATCGTCAAACTGCTATTGAGAAGATGAAAGCAACTGGAGAAAGTGTTATTGCGTATAAGGAAAAGACAAAATTCGGTTTCAAATATGGAACGACTGATATTATTGAACCACATTTCACTTCTTGCGAAGAAAGAGATAATGGCACATTCATCGTTGGATATAACAAAAAGAAAGGATTGGTGAATCAATATGGAGAGATAATTCGAGAATGTAAATATGTAAACATACATTCTTTATCAGGCAATGCCTATCTTGCTGAAGACCTAAATTATTTCTGGCTATGCAACATACAATCTTACTTTAGAGGGCGCACAACAGGCGACAAAGTAATATCCACCCAAACTAACAAAAGAGTTGAAAAGGTTGAATTATTTCATCGCAATGGGGCATCTCCCTTCTGTCGTTTCTATGTATTAGACGGACATAAATTATTGGCAGAAATAGATTGTAATAATGTTTTCGTAGATATTGATGGAAATAAGATCGTCGATGAACAATTCATAAATATGAGATTCTTATCGGACAACATGATTCGTGTTCAACGGAAAAGAGATCATCTATGGAATGATATGGACTACGATGGAACATTTCTTTCTAATTGGACTAAATACATAAGCATAGAACAATGGGGAAATGGACTTCAAATTGGGGAATATCAAACAGAAAAAAACTGGTATTCGTATAGTAAAAAATATTTCGATATTATTAGTACCAATGGTCAAATTATATCTGGTGGTATCTCATCCATCGGAAAACTAATCAATGGCAAGGCTCAAGCAATCATTAATGGAATTCAAGCAGAAATTGGAGCAAATGGAGAATTAATACCGGAGCAAGAACTTCAATTCCCCAACAATTATACAGCTATAAAACGTCTTGGTTATTGGAAACTAACGAATCAGGAAGGAAAGGATATCATAACCTACAAAGAAAACATCAGCAGCATAAATTATCTCAATAATGATTTGTTCATTATAAAAAAACATAATAAATTTGGTCTTGTAGGTTCTAATGGCATCATTATCCAATGCCAATACGACTCCTTTGTCCCTTGGGCATCGGGAATATTTAAAGTATGCAGCAATGGATACCAAGAACTAAAAGACGAATCAGGCAAAGCTATAGGTAATAGATATAATGAAATAGGAAATTTAGAAGATGACAAAGCAAAAGTTTGTTACAGAAAAGCAACAGGACATATTGATGCAAAAGGTATGCCTATTCCTGATGTTGAAATAAAACTGACAGACGGTTTCGTAAAATATGGATTTATGATGAAATGGGGTCTAAAAGATTCTGTCGGTAAAAATGTTTTAAACTGTGAATATATGGATATAACATCATTTCATGGATATTACTATGCAATTACATTAGATGGAAAACTTAAAAGAACAAATACAAAAACACAAAATGTTGTTCCCGTAAAAGGACGTAAGATAAAAGAAACAAAAAGTAGCATCATATATAATGTCGGAAATATGAATCTCTTAGTTCGTCTAACTATGGCTAAAAAAATATGGAATGACCAAATACCAGATACAGCTGATTTGCTAATCACACATATAAACAAAGAACACAAAAAAAGTGGACGATACCATTATACCAATCTTCACATATATGCAAAACCATATTCTCAACAAGAAAAAGAAATGGAATCAAACAACAATAAAAAAATTGATATAGATGAGATTGTAAACGGAGTTATTGTTAAGGTCAAGAATGGAAGTGCCATTGTTAAACTTGATGATGGAGCAACCATTTTTATACATAAAAGTTACTTTAATAACAATGTAATTAATGGTGAAAACAAAGGGCATAATATAACAGTCAAAATGATTGGATTTGATAATGTACACAAAAAAGAAAAATGGGAGATAATAGAATTAAGTGCTCCTCAAGTGTAAATATGGTAAGTCCGTTGTAGTTCCGTTGTAAATCCGTTGCAAGTCCGTTCCAGCTCCAATCGAGAGAGCGAACCCAGAGCGAAGGCACAGCGGAGGCATAACGAAGGCAGAAGGAAACTTTCTTTATACAACAGGACTTATACGGCAAAAGTAAAAAAATAAAAGTTTTTGCGAAGGGGGTTACACCCGACGCTAAAAATCGGCTTTTAGGCGTTGATAATCAAGAACTTATAACGGGTGTAACCCCCTCTGAAAATCGAGATTGATTTTAGAGGGGGTTACACCCATTCTTAGTCTCTGATTATCAAGATATTACACCACAAAATCAGGGATGGGTGTAACCCCCTTCGCAAAACTTTTGAAAAAATTATTGGGGCTACTTTACAAAACCTTTGTTAGCCCACTTAAAGCTATTCCAACGAGACACAAAGATAGCACCACGAATATTCTCGTCAAGGACAAAGGCAAACCACATTCCAATAAGTCCGAAGCCGAACACAATACCGAAAAGATAGCCAAATCCAACACCAACGAGCCACTGTACGATGATTCCAAGGTAGAATGGAAAGAATATATCACCAGTTGCACGAAGCGTGTTTGTAGCCCATATATTGATACATTTTCCGACCTCAAGCAATACATCCACCCAGAAACACCAGCATACAAGTTTGGCGATGTCCTCGTTATCCGTGAGTGAATCGGCAATTAAAGGTCCACATAATGCACATAATACGGAGAATGTAAGGGTGATAGCTGCCCCTCTATGCCACGCAAACTTACCTATGACATAAGATGCCTGTGTCTTCTCAACGCCTGTTAGATGTCCCACCATGATAGAGCTACCCTGAGCAATACAGATAGCATAGAGATATACGAACATCACCACGTTTCCAACATAAATACGAGCCGTGAGAGCCTCATTGCCTATCATGTTGATGAAATAGATGATAGTTAGCTGCTGAAGGTTGTAGGAGATGTTCTCGCCGGCAGAAGGAAGTCCGATCTTCAGGAGCCTACGCATCTCAGATACAGGGAACGGACGGAACAAGCGCAATGGGAAACTTGGTATGAGCTTACGGTTGAGCATCACGATAAGCATGAGCATAGAGACCGTGCGCGAGATACTTGTTGAGATAGCTGCACCCTCAGCACCAAGGGCAGGCATACCGAACTTACCAAAGATGAGTGTATAGTTGCCGATGATATTAAGGATATTAACCACTACAATGACAAGCATAGGATAGATAGGCTTGTTTGCAGCTCGGAGAATAGCACTTATGGTTGTAGTTATGGCTTGCGCAAAGGCAAGAGAGCCTACAATCTGGAGATATGGCTTTCCATAGACCATAAGCTCAGGGCGAAGTCCCATAGCCAGAAGCACAGGCTCGGCAAAAAGAAAGAGTAACAGACTCGACATCAAACCCATAGTGAGATTGAGCATAAGAGCCACACCACTTACCTTGATAAAGCGATCCTGTAGCTTTGCACCAAAATACTGGGAGCACAAAACCGACGTACCAGCATTGATGATAGTGAAAAGCAGGAATACAAGTTGCAGAATCTGGTTGTCCATTCCCACAGCTGCCACAGCATCGTCACTATGCTGAGACAGCATAAAAGTATCCACACCACCGAGAAGGAATGTGAGTAGGGTTTCAAGCAGAATAGGCAATACAAGCTTATTCAACTGACGTTGTAGTTTAATCTCTATTCTTTTCTGATTGTCGTTGTTATCCATATCTTTTTTCAAAAACTGGATACAAAGTTACAAAAAAATAATTTCAGCACCGAAGAATTGTCAATCTTTCGATGTTGAAATTATTGCAAATCAAGGTTATACGAATGAAATTGAGAAAGTTACGCTCTTTTCATCATACGATTAAGTAGTAAAATACAAGGAATTGCAACAATAGTTGAAACTATAACCGAAAAGGTAAGAGCCATGTCATTATTTCCAAAATATTCAATCAGCCTTGCATCAGTTCTGACATCAGGAAATATCCACACAAGCAAGAATGCAACGGAATTATTAACCAAATGATAAAGTATTCCCGGTATTATACTGCCAGTACGATAGTACAGCCATCCAAGCAATAATCCGCCAAAGAAAGCATGGGGAATCTGAGCGGGATTGAAATGTATCGCAGCAAAGAACATGGCAGAAATTGCGATTGCTATCCATGCTTTTTTATTCGTGAGCTCACCGAAACTATTCTTCATCCATTCCAAGAGAGCACGAAGTATGGCACCACGAAAAACGACCTCTTCGACTAACGGAGCAGCAATACCTATTACGATATATCCCTCTGGACTTCTAAGTAGTTTATCGAAAGTGTCAGCAAGTATATCCTTCGTCCATTCATCAGGCAGAAGTTCAAGCATCCATGTAGAAGGCAGTATAAGAGTCAAGGAAAGTAATGAAACTAACCCTAACACGCCCATAGGCTTTGAACTGATATAGTTGCCCGAAACAGGACACCACTTCATCCACATGAAGGTTGCAAGTGTTATTACAGAATAAAGGATGGTGCTTAATAGCGTATGCAGAACGACTGTATCATAATTAGCACCAGCAAAGAAAGGCATCATGGCGTATTTCACCAATAATGCCGATAACGCTTGGCATACTAAGAAATATCCAACAAAGAGTAAAGCGTATTTCATCTCAAAGTTTAGTAGTTTAGAGTTTAGTGATTAGAGTTTGCCTTGAAAAACCTTCTTCTTGTCAAAGGCAAGGCATCAGGGTGCATGAGGTATTCATTTGCCTCAAACGCATCTTCTGACAGTTGTCTGGCAAGCTCTGATATTGTATCAAAACGACGCTCATTCCTTAGTTTCTTACAAAATTCCACACGTATCTTCTTTCCGTAGATATTCTCACGGAAACGGAATATATTTGTTTCAAGCGTTAGTTCGTTCACACCGTATGTGGGACGATGACCTATATTCATCATTCCATGATGCAACTGCATATCTCCTTCAACCCTAACCTTTACGGCATAGACTCCACCAACAGGAATTATCTTCAGCGGATCAATATCAAGATTGGCAGTAGGAAAGCCTATCTTCCTGCCTTCGTGAAAGCCTTCAACAACAGTTCCCTCAACACTATAAGGATGCCCAAGACATTCAGTAGCCTCATCTACCCTACCGTCGGCAAGCAATTCCCTTACCAATGTAGATGACACTCGCTTGCCATCTGAAATCTCAAAAGGGTCACATTCTACCACCTCAATACCGATAGCCTTGCCATAGCGCACATAGTCCTCAAAGCCCTCGTCCTTGTTCTTCCTGCCAAAACGATTGTCATAGCCAAGAAGCAGGAGGCGAACTCCAAGCTGTTTATGAAGTATTTCCTTCATAAAGTCATCTGCGGACATAGATGCCATTTCCTTGTCAAAACGCAATACGGCACAAACATCCACACCAACTCGTGACATTATCAGTCTTCGCTCATCAACGGTGGTGAGCATATTCGGAACAAAATCCTTATCAAAGACCGTGCGAGGATGGCGATCGAAAGAGATAGCCATAGATTGAGCAAACCCTCTCTCCCTAGCCAACATACAAAGGCGACGGAGCACATGCTGGTGACCCAGATGTACTCCATCGAAATGCCCTATTGTTGCCGCACAAGGTACAGGAACAAAGGTTCCTTCAGTATATGGAACTGTTATGCTTATCAAATCCTATTTTGCAAGAAGACCCTTAATCTCTGCATCCAGATCCTTAATCTGGGCATCACGCTTATGAAGCGCATTAGCACGACTGATAAGGAAGAATGTAGGGATGCTCTGAACATTATATCGTCCGAGATACTCTGACTGAAGATTGTTTGGATCATGCACGTTAATCCAAGGAAGGGCAGCGGTCTGAGTCTTCCAGAAGTGTTCATCAGGATCTACTGATACCTGATAGATTTCAAGTCCCTGGGCGTGATACTTGTTATAAACCTCACGAAGCTGCATGATACGCTGAGTACTGTTAGGAGCAGAGAATGCGTGGAAGTCGAGAAGAACTACCTTACCCTTCAGTTCTGTAAGAGAACGACGATTGCCGTGGTTATCAACCAAAGGCACATCGATAATATCAGATACAACGACCTTTGAAGGATCTATGCCTGCGCCTTGCTGCTTCGCCTGAAGAATACGCTGTGTCTTCATTCCCTCGATAGCGATGTTATGGAGGTTCTTGCCACGCTCAGCCTCTGGATAATATGTATCCCAGCTTGTAGCAACGGCACCAAACACACGCATATCCTCTACACTCTCGTGAGGATTGAAGATAAGACGATTGCCGAGAGCCTGGAAAAGAGCAAAGTAAGCGTATGCCTTGTTTGGCTCCTTGAAGATATAGTTGAGCTTTACATTCTCCTTATAAGCGGTTACAAGTTTCTCAAGACTATCCGCAGTCTCTTTCATGCCAATAGAATTGTTCTTGTTCAAGGCAATAGCCTGATTGAGCAGATTAATCTGCAAGAGAGAGAGTTCCTTGATCTTTGCACAGTTCTCAGAACCACTAACCTCATACTTAACTGCCATTGTTGGATATGAAGCCTTGAACTCAACCGTCTCAGTAGAGTCTATACTTACATTTATGATACTGTTCTTGATACGGAGACGATAGAACTCTGGAGCTGAAGGCTGTTCACCTGAGAAGTCGAACTTACCATCAGATGAGAGTTTCACAGAGTCAACGACAACAGGTCCGTCAAGACTCATATTCTCGAAATAAAGTACGGAATCCTGTGCATCGGTAATATTACCGGTCACATGAAACTTATTCTGCTGGCAAGAGGCAAAAGCCACTACCATTGCTGCTACGGCGGTGCATCGTGCGATGCGAGAAATAATATGATTCATTTTTAAAATTATTAGGCCTCTCCTCCCGCCCTCCCCCGTAGGGAGGGAGCCGATTCGCTAATGGAGGATCAGCAAACAAATATCGATTACCCTTCGCCTTCCAGCTCCCTCCCTACGGGGGAGGGCGGGGGGAGAGGCCGTTTTCTAATTTTCGACTGCAAAGTTACACCAAATCAGCTAAAAAACAAAATATTATTATGCTTTTCTTCTTTGTCTGCGTGCTAATAATAATTAAATAATGAATGGAAAAGTACTGAATTAGCGAAAATATCAGTACTTTTGCCTTTCGAAATGAGATTTTCACGTTTCTTCATATCACTAATACTATGCATCCTGTCTCTCTCTGCCCATGCACAGAAGGAGAAAAAAATCAATCCAGAGGATCGCATTGTTGACATGGACAGTCCTACGTTCGTGCCAATGGTTCGTGTGTCTAAGGTCTTTGATAACGGCGACAGCATCCAGTATGTCGAGATGAACAATGTGTATGTATATAGTCCCATCGATTTCAAGGACGAACGCCAACGAAAATCATACAACCGCCTTGTATATAACGTGAAAAAAGTGCTTCCGATAGCCAAGGAAGTGAACCGTGCCGTACTCGAAACTTACGAATATCTCCAGACTCTTCCAGATGATAAGGCTCGTAAAGAGCACATGAAATATGTGGAGAAGAGCCTTATGGCAGAGTATAAGCCTCGAATGAAGAAACTCACATACTCTCAAGGCAAGCTTCTCATCAAACTCATCTATCGAGAAACCAACTCTTCCAGCTACGAGCTTGTTCAGGTCTTCTTTGGACCTACTCGTGCAGGTTTCTATCAAGCCTTTGCCTGGGTTCTCGGAGCCAGCCTGAAGAAAGCATACGATCCCAATGGAGTGGATCGTCTCACGGAAAGAGTGGTTAGACAGGTAGAGTCGGGACAGTTGTAAGGAACGGCCTCTCCCCCCGCCCTCCCCCGTAGGGAGGGAGCCAGATAGCTTTTGGGGGAATGCTCTAATAAATATAAAATGTGGATAGGCTTTATTGGCTTATCCACATTTTGCTTTCTATTAAAAAATTGCTCTTTATGCTTACCCTCATGGTCGAATCGGCTCCCTCCCTACGGGGGAGGGCGGGGGGGAGAGGCCTCACTTTATGCGTAGCACTTATTCCATATATACTTCAACAGAAAGAACACAGCGATTGCAGAGAAGAAACCTGCGATTGCATCGACTGCATAATGAGGGAGGAGATATACCGTACTCATGCAAAGGAAGATCCAAGGAATAGCCCAGATAAGTGCAAACTTCCATTCCTTTAGCCAGAGGGCGATAATCATAACAAGCGTAGAAACACCAACGTGAGAACTTGGGAAGGCCGCCGTTGGGCGTTCACCTGTTGCGTGGGCAGTCTGTACAAGTCCACGGAAGAAACCATCCTCCCAACCTGGAACAGGAAGGGCTTCCGTATGATTGGCAAAGTATGTGCCTACTTCCGGGAAGTTGCCCCTTGCAATCTCATCAACGCCTACAGCAAGATAGTAATACTGAGGACCAGCAACAGGGAAAAGCACAAACACCACATAATATACGAAGAAAGATGTAATCAATATGAATGAAACCTTCTGGAAATCCTCATATCGCTTGAAGAACACATAGAACGTAAGCGAAACAAACATAAGGAAATAGAGCGAATAGCCCATAGCCATCAATTCCGATACTATATGCCCTGGATATGCCTTGTTCCAAAGAAGAGCCGGCTGAAATCCGAACAACTTCTGATCCCAGTTGGCAAACACATGGTCGAGATTCTCAAAATGGCAGTTTAGCACATAGGTATCAGGATACCACCAGCTCAATGTCACTAAAAGCAGCCCTATACGTGCCAAAGCCATAACCCTGCAAGGCCACACCCTATACACAAGCCATAATGCCACGGTAAGCAGTACAACCCTGACACGCCACCATATCAAAGCCTCTGGATTTGACAAAGAAGTAGAAGTGAAGAGGATGACGAACAAGGTGAAGATTGCATAGATAACCATGCCTATTTCCACAGGAAACAGCCATTTCATCGGTTTCTTCTCACCACTTTTCAGAAACAAATCTGATAATTTATAATTATTTTTACCCATTTACAACCAACCGTTAGCCTTATACCACGCGATAGCCTCCTTAACACCACGCTCAAGATTATACTCTGGCTTGAAGCCAAGATCACGCTTTGCAGGAGTGATATCGCACATCCAGTTACGCTGCTTCAGTATGTTGAACTTATCATTATTCAGCGCACTCATCTTACCCGTCATCTTCATCCAACGGTCACCTACGGCTGTCACTATCCTCAGAACCCATATAGGAGCCTTGATGCGGATAAGGAACTTTATACCAAGTTCTTTCTGAATAAGGTCAGAGAATGTAACGGACTCATAAACATCACCGTCACTCAGGAAATACGCTTTTCCCACGCATTCATCGCGCTCCATCGACTTGAAAACAGCCTGTACAAGATCCTTAACATAGATGAAAGTGATATCCTGACGGTCATATCCCACGGCAAAGTCACTATGCCCCTTGATGCTCTTTGCCATAAGGAAATAGTCGGTCTCACGAGGTCCATACACACCTGTCGGACGCAGAACCACCAGAGGGAGGTCCTTTTGCTGAAAGAGCCATTTCTCTGCTTCATACTTACTCTTTCCGTATGCCGTATTAGGCTGCGGAGTATCAGTATCGAGAATCTCTGTATGAGGCATCTTTTCACGAATAGCACCAAAGACACTAAGCGAAGACAAATAAACGAACCTTTTCATCGGCTGATTAGTAGCCTTCAAGGCATTCACGAAGTTCTTTGTGCCTTCGGTATTCACCTTGAAGAAATCCTCTGCCTTGATGCACTTGGTAGCACCAGCCGCATGTACCACATAGTCGAAGGCATGATCAGCAAGGGCAGTCTTCAACTGCTCCACATCCCCAAGGTTAAGGTCAAGGAAATTGATACGCTCGTCCTTCAGGTATTTCCTGTTGGTACTCTTACGTACTGCAGCCCATACCTCAAGTCCGCGACTCAAAGCCTCCTCTACTATAAAACTGCCTATGAAGCCCGATGCTCCTGTGATTAGAATCTTCATAATGTTATAATATTTTTTGCAAAGTTAATAAATTTCTCCTCATTTTACAATTAAAACTACATAAAAATCGCACTATTGGCAAATTAATAAAAAATTAACATCCAAAAATTGTATATTCTCAATTTTATTTCGTATGTTTGCAGAATAATTTAATAAGGAGCCCCTAACCCCTTCCCTTCCCCCGCTCGGGGGAAGGGAGTAGTTACACTTTTTTTCGCAGCGTTTTTGCGACAAGAAGTTTAATTGGAAATACTATCCACTCCCTTCCCCCGAGCGGGGGAAGGGTTGGGGTTAGGGGCTATTCTACTAAAAAACAAAAGAACAATATGGGCAAAGGAAAGAAAGCCGGTAAAAGGCTAAACAAGAAACAAATGGGTGCTCTGCTGGAAGAATTCTTCCGCGAGAATCCAAGTAAGGCATATTCATTCAAAGAGATATTCCACAAATGCCATCTCGACACTCATCCGTTGAAGATGCTTGCTATTGACGTGCTTGAAGAAATGACATGGGATGACTTCCTGTCTCGTGCAAGTGAGAACTCATACAAGCTCAACGAGAGCGGTTCTGTTCTTGAAGGCACTTTCATCACTAAGTTCAATGGCAAGTGTTCTTTCCTTCCTGACGGTTCTGACAAGCCCATATTCGTGGCAGAGCGTAACTCTATGTGGGCTTTGAATGGTGACCGTGTCAAGGTCTCTATGATGGCACGACGTGCAAAGCATATTCGCGAGGCACAGGTTATCGAGATCATCAAGAGGGCAAAGGATCAGTTTGTCGGTGTTATCAAGGCTGATCGTGAACTTACCTATCTCGTACCAACCGACCCAATGACGGTTAGTATCTTTATTCCGAAGCGCAAGCTGAAGGATGCCAAGGATGGTGATAGAGCCGTTGTTAAGGTAATAGAATGGCCTGATGCAGAGCACAGAAGTATTGTGGCAGGTGTTGTCGATGTTCTCGGACAGCAAGGCAACAACGATGCAGAGATGAACACTATCCTTGCTCAGTACGGTCTTCCATACAAATATCCAAAGGCTGTGGAGGATGCAGCTGACAAGATAAGCGATGAGATTACGCCCGATGAAATCGCCCGTCGTGAGGACTTCCGCGATGTCTTCACCTGTACTATAGACCCTCACGATGCAAAGGATTTTGACGATGCCCTCAGTATCCAGCGTCTTGACAACGGTCTGTGGCAAGTAGGTGTTCATATCGCCGATGTTAGCCATTATGTAACGGAAGGCTCTGTAATTGACAAGGAAGCAAAAGAACGTGCCACGAGTATCTATCTCGTGGATCGTACCATCCCTATGCTTCCAGAGCGACTCTGTAACTATATCTGCTCACTTCGCCCTGACGAGGACAAACTCGCATATTCCGTTATCTTCAATCTCGACAACGAGGCAAAGATAAAGTCTTACCGCATCGTCCATACCGTTATACGAAGCAACCGCCGTTATGCCTATGAGGAGGTACAGGAGATTCTTAACGCTAACCTCAACCCAAATCCTGCCGTTGAGTTGCCAGAACTCCCTATGGCTGATGCCGATGAAATCGAGAAAAAAGAGGCTAAAGGTGAGCTGAAGGGCGAGAATGCCTATCTTCTCCTTACTCTCGACCGTCTTGCCAAACTCCTTCGTGCGCAGAGATTCAAGAATGGTGCCGTGAAGTTCGACCGTGAGGAGATGCGCTTCGACATCGACGAGACCGGCAAGCCTATCCGTTGCTACTTCAAGCGTTCAAAGGATGCCAACAAACTCATCGAGGAGTTCATGCTTATTGCAAACCGTACAGTAGCCGAGAGTGTGGGTAAGGTGGCAAAGGGCAAGGTTGCCAAGACTCTGCCTTATCGTGTTCACGACGATCCAGATCCACAGAAACTCGAAACTCTCAAGTCTTTCGTTGCCAAGTTCGGATATAAGATGAAGAGTACAGGTACAAAGGGTGCTACGGCTCGTTCTCTCAATCAGCTTATGGATAGCGTCGAGGGCAAGAAGGAGTCTAATGTCATCCAGCTTGTCGCCCTCCGTGCAATGATGAAAGCGAAGTATTCCGTTCATAACATCGGTCACTTCGGTCTCGCATTTGACTACTACACGCATTTCACCTCTCCAATCCGCCGTTATCCCGACACAATGGTTCACCGCCTCCTCACACGTTATGAGCAGGGAGGAAAGTCGGCCAATAAGGATAAGTACGAGGAACTTTGTGAACATTCAAGTGAGATGGAGCAGATAGCAGCCAATGCCGAGCGTGACTCTATCAAGTATAAGATGGTGGAGTTCATGAGTCAGTATATCGGCTATGAGTTTGATGCACATATCTCAGGTATCACCAGCTACGGCATATATTGCGAGATTGACGAGAACCATTGTGAAGGTATGGTGCGTATCGAAGACCTTGACGATGACTACTACGAGTTCGACGAGAAGAACTACTGCCTCATCGGTCGCCGTCGCCACCACACCTACCAACTCGGTGATGAGCTTCGCATCAAGGTAGCTAAGGCAAATCTTGAAAGGAAGCAACTCGATTTCGTGCTTGCTGAAGATAAAGGGAAAGCAAAGAAGTAATATATAACATATCTCAATCACATAGGTTCCAGCTTCTTAGAAAAATCTTTGAAGCTGGAATTTTCTAATGACAAAAAGAAATAAACAAATATCTTAAAGTCATTCTTATAGAAACCATTATTGTCACTATCTACGTTGTTTCGCTGTATTAAAAAAAACTTTTCAAGGAGAGAATGAAGCATTCAGAAAAATATCGTGAGTTAGACTCTTCTATTAAATATTTGTAAAATTTGGAGTGAACCGAGCATATTACCATTTTTTATTTGTAACTTTGCAAAAATAAGAAAAAATATGGCAAACGAGGCTAAAACATCGCAGCTTTTTAGAAAGCTCTTGAAAGAAAAGGGATACTACGATGACAAAGATATCATCGTAGAAGAGCAGCAAACCGACAATAAAAAACTGGCAAAACTCTTGCAAAATGCTTCAAAATCAGGCGCAGGCAAGGGATTCCCTGATTTCATCATTACTTGTGGTCGTTATCCTGATCTTGTAATCCTGGTGGAGTGCAAGGCAGACACAAAGTATCATGAGTCGGCGACACTTGATTCATTTCGTGAGTATGCCATCGATGGTGCATTGCTATATGCATCGTTTGTATCAAAGGAGTATGATGTCATTGCCATTGGTTTTAGCGGTGAGAAGGCTTCATTAACAAGGCAGAGTCACTATATCCAGTTAAACGGCGAGAAGGATTACCATCAACTTTTCAACGAGGGGGAACTGCTCGATATAGACAGCTACCACCATGGCTTGATGCAGAGCACCTTTAAATTCAATCAGGATTTCAACAAATTGATTGACTATACAAAGGAGGTGAACGAGGAACTTCAAAACAAGAAAATCAAAGAGCGACTACGTGCCTTGCTTATCAGCGGAATCCTGATAGCTCTGAAAAACGAACGGTTCAAGGCTGAGTATAAAAATTACCATACAACTCAATTGCTTGTTTGCAATCTGTTTAATTCTATCGTTGCTGAACTTGAAAAGAGTGACGTGCCGGAAAGAAATAAAAAATCTCTTATAAAAGGCTTTGAGTTTATCACAACAAATCAAAGTATCAATAATCCCACGGCGGAAGGAAAAAGGTATCTGACCGACCTAATTTCAAATTGTAACAGCAGAATCAATGGTTTTAATGTCACCCATAAGTATATCGATACAATCAGCCAGTTCTATGTAGAGTTCCTGCGCTATGCCAACAACGACAAGGGATTGGGAATCGTGCTTACTCCTCCACATATTACTGAGCTTTTCTGCGAACTGGCACAGATTGACAAAGACAGCGTGGTGCTCGATAATTGTGCTGGAACTGGCGGATTCCTAGTCAATGCAATGAAGAAGATGCTGGAGGATGCTAATAGCGACATTTCCAAGGAGCAGCACATCAAAGATTGGCAACTCGTGGGCATAGAGTTCGATGAGGAAATTTACACATTATTGATTTCTAATATGATCGTACATCGTGATGGTAGAACAAACATCTTCTGGGAAGACTGTTTCCAGACAGAGAAGAATGCCATAAAGGAAAAGTTCCATCCCACGGTGGGATTGCTAAATCCACCTTATAAAAATAAAGGCAAGGGAATCGAAGAACTTGAATTTGTGTTGAACAATCTATCCATGTTGGAAAAGGGAGGTATATGTATCGCTATTATGCCCATGAGTTGTGTGATAGACACAAAAGGAGAATCCTATCTACTCAAGAAGAAAATACTTGAAAATAACACACTTGAAGGTGTATTATCAATGCCAGAGGAGCTGTTTTATAACTCAAAAGTGAATACTGTTACATGTGCAGTAATCATTAAAGCAGGTTATAAGCATCCAGCAGGTTATAAGACCTGGTTTGGCTATTGCCGTAATGACGGTTTTGAGAAACGAAAAAACAGAGGAAGAATAGACGTTAATCACACATGGCCTGATATCAAGAAAAAGTGGGTGAACGCCTTTTTAAACAGAGACGAGATAGAAGGGTTCAGCATAAAGCAGCACGTAACAGCAGAAATGGAATGGTGTGCAGAGGCATATATGACGACCAACTATGACCAACTGACAGAAGACGATTTTCTGCAAACCGTAAGGAACTACTATCTTTTCGGTCTGAAATGTGCGCAATCACAGGATGATGAACTTAAAGAGGAGGAACTGCAATGAAAATGCAACGACTTGATGAACTTTTTGAAGTACGCAACGGCTTGGCTTCGCAAGAGGTTGTTCGTTTCCCCCATCAATTGAATGACAATTGGGTCCCCTATATCCGTCCCTCGTTCAGACAAGAAACGAGTATTGATGCATATGTAAACAAGTTTCTTGTCCCATCGGATTGCTTATATCCTAAAGATACACTATATGTATCAACTGATGGGCAGGGAAGCCACACTTATGCATATGTCTCTGTTTCCGAATTTGTACCAAACTCCAATGTTTCTGTCCTCATTCCTCTTGCAGAAATGTCGTTGGACGAGAAATTGTATTATGCGTTCTGTGTTACCAAAAACCGATTTAAATTCTCTTACGGACGTAAGCCTAAAGGAGATAAATTGAAAGAAATCATGCTTCCTGCAAGAAATGAGGTACCAGCTTTTGTCAAAGGAATCTTTGAAGAACGTATAAGCGAAGACTTGTTAAACTCTATAGATTTATCAACACTTTCCGATAAAGCTACAGACACATCCCATTTTCGCGACCATGTTCCTCTAAGCGAACTATTTGATGTTGAGAATGGAGTAGCAGCTACAGGTTTGATACGTTCTGTCGAGAAAAAAAACGAGAACTGGATTCCATTTATCCGCCCCAGCTATCGTCAGAGTACTAGCATTGATGCTTACGTTAACAAGTATTTGATACCACAAGAAAAAATTTATCCTAAAGGAACGCTGTACGTTTCTACAAACGGACAAGGTAGCCACACTTACAGTTATGTTTCTGTTTCAGAATTTGTACCAAATTCTGATGTGGCTGTGCTAAAGCCGAAACGGCCAATGACACTTCGCGAGAAACTCTTCTATGCAATGTGCATCTCCAAAAACCGCTTTAAATTCTCATATGGGCGTAAACCCAAGGGGGAAAAGTTGGAAAACATAATGTTACCACTTTCAATCAGTCAGGTATATAATGACATGGCATTAGTAGATTACTTGCGTAAACTATCTTTGTAAGTACTCCGTATCAAGGTAGCAAAGGCAAATCTTGAAAGGAAGCAGCTCGACTTTGTTCTCGCGGAGAATTAAATTATAAAATGAACAATGAAAAGTGAAAAATACAAGTTACCGTTCCTGATTATGGCTCTTAGCAGCAAAAGGAGGTACTTGTATTTTTTTTACTTATATATTCAATGAGGGAACAGAGAATTTTAGATGTATGTTTCTGAAAATGGCAATATACTATACTGCTAAAATATGATTATAAAATAAATAACAATGAATATTTTAGAAAAACTATTTGGAAAGTCAAAGTCTAATGAAAAATTCGAACTTAAAGGCAACCTGTCGAACACGAGAACTGTAAATGAATGGAAATCTATCAACAGGAATGAGGCTAATTGTTCTTTTAAACTATACAAAAAGCAATATATTGATACTCTTCTTAAATCGAATGGTTTTTATAAGTATAAAACAAATGCATACATTAGGCGTAATAAGGTTGATGTCTTAGAGTTTATAGAATTTCAGAAAGAAAGATACGGATATAGTACCTTTACCGTCAATTATGCCTTAGTACCACTTTACATACACTATGATTTCCCTAATTACAATGCAAGGGAAAGAATTGGAATTTTAATATGCGACAAGGATATATGGTGGGATTATGCCAACGAAAAAATAGCGAAAATCAGTTTTGAGAATGTAGCAAAAGCTATTAAGATGTTCGTTATACCCTGGTTTAAAAGTCATTCAAATGACGAGGCAATTAAGAACATGTTACTGGCTGAACAGGATAAACGGCGTAAAATTGGATGGAATTTGTCTTTAGATCAGCAAGTCTGGCTTGAAATGGTAGATCATCGCAATGATTGTAGCAAAACAATTGAAGAAAACATAAAACTATTCGGTTTACCCAAAAGCCTTATGTGAAAATTCTGGAGGTTTTGAGGCTACACCGTTGCACCTTTGCTGATACGAGCACAAATTTCAACTGATTATCAGCAAATTAGATGCGGTGCAACAGTAGCAAAACCGTTACACCAAAAGGTGTAACAGTTTCGGGACTGTTGCACCCAAGATAAACATTTGTACTCCAATGCGTTACATGACTCAAAACAGCAAAGGTGCAACGGTGTAACCTCAAAACCTCCACACTTTTTTATTTCTACATAGGGTTGCACCGTTTCAAGCGCTGAGACTGAGAGAAGATAAAATCAGAAAAAACTTTTTCGCAATAATCCTACATACCTACATTAACACCTTTGTAACTCCCACACGCTTAGCTCGTTACACGGATTTCAAATATCGTGCAAACCTACACTAAACCTACACTCATCCTACACTATTTCTGCATTTTAATGCAGAAAATTAATAATTTATAATGAATAATGAGTAATTGGAATAGTACTATGAGCGCTCATTTTCAATCTAAATTATCAATTATCCATTATTAATTATCCATTAACCTGAATTTCATGAAAAATTCAGGTTGGGGTGTAGGTTTAGTGTAGGATTAGTGTAGGTTTAGCATATATTTGAAAACGCTGCAAGTTTTTGTGCTTCAACAAATTGCACGGATGGCTGTGTAGGTATGTAGGATTATTGCGAAAAAGTTTTTTCTGAACCTGTATTTTCATTTTTCACTATTAATTTCTCATTCGCTTCAGCTCCGCTTCTCCTTCGCTCTTCCTTCGCTATAAGTCCGTTCCAAACTCGGTGCAAGTCCGTTCCTTAGAATGGGAGTTGAATGGGATTTGGTAGGGATTTACATAGGAATTGCATGGGAAGAAGAAAGAACTGGTCGCCCTTGCTCTATTCTCACGGATATTGAGTCGGTCAATAGAGTACCATCGCCATGAAAAGTGAGGCGGGCAATCATGGATTCTCTCGACTTCGGGTTCTTCTGGTCAAAGACAAAGTTACCAATACTGTAATATACCGGCATAGTGCCGATAGTGTCGATAGGCTGAAGGATATGTGGATGATGTCCTACGATGGCAGAGACACCAGCTTCGGATAGTCGGTGGGCAAGGGCACGCTGACGGATGCTTGGATAGGGCTGAAACTCAACTCCCCAATGCAGCACCACCACGATGTGAGTATCGGGGTATTTACTGCGGAAATTGCCGATTTCATCGAGCAATTCATCCTCAGAGGGCTGAGCTATTCCAGGCTTGTCGTCGATTCTACACCAGTTCTCTATCGTGAGAGTGGTGGCATTGAACAGAGCCACGCTTATACCATCCTTCTCAATAAGGACAGGCGAAATCTGTTCCTTGAAGTTGCAGCCATAGCCTAATGGGGTAATACCAGCATCAGTAAGGTGACGGGCTGTAGCTTGCAGCCCTCGCCTACCCTGATCATTGGTATGATTGTTAGCCATTGCAGCATGAGTGATACCTACCTTTTTTAAGTCCTTTGCCCAACGAGCATCACCACGGAAGATATATTTCTTATTCACAGGCGACACGGTATCTGTGAGAGGGCATTCAAGATTCACTACCACAGCATCAGCCTCACGGAATATGGGCATTACTCCCTCGAAGAGATAGCTAATGCCCCTGTGCTCAGCTATGTGGCGAACTCCACGATCGAGTAACACATCGCCTGTGAAGAGTATAGTGAGGGAAGCCCCCCCAGCCCCCGAGGGGGAGATTGGGGGTGTGGTGGGTGAGCATGAGGCAAAGGAAATGAAAAATGAAAAGTGAAAAATAAACGACTTCATTACCTTAACCGCCATCGCCCAGCACCTATCACTCATCAGTCCAGATCTAACATCCTGCACTATAGAAAACCTCCTCATTATGCTTTTGCTTCTTGTCGAGGATAAGAGGTTGCATCCACAACGGACGTGCAGGAGCATCACCCTTTTCAAGCCTCTTCTGCCATTCTTCGTCGGTATAGCGTTGATTAAGTGGATTGACGAACTCATAAGATATCCGCATTACCAGTAGCCTCAGAAAGTATTCCGCTCTTCTTGCAACCAAGCACATTACGGGTAAACACATCAGCCACAAGAGCCACAGAACGGTCTGCACCCTTCACCTCATCCCAGCGACCAAGTTCTGAATCAGGTTCTATGACACTCAGCGTGAACCATTCAAGAGAGCTTCCCATGTGTCTTATCTCTCCATATTCCTCCTCGCTGAGCATCTTGCCTGCAAGTTCCTTCTTTGAAACCTTAATGCAGAAATCCATATAGTCTTCGAGGGTTGAGGTACGACTTTGCAGAGCCTCAGTCATAAGTCCGTTCTTTGTCAGAAGCGTCTTTGTCAAATCAAGCATATCCTTCATCTTTTGCCAAAAGGCAAGATTAGGCTCTACATATCCCATACGGATAGGATCAGGGAACTCGCCACCACCACCACACTCTGCACAGATAGGTTGTTCGGCATAGAGGATGGCATCATGTTTCAGTTCTGCCCATGAGGCAAGTGCCGTGTTGAGATTCTTACGCTGCCATGAGTCTGTCTTCATATAGTCAGGATAGTCCTTGTTCGTTTTCTGGAGCTGCACGAGGCATTGCATCCACTTATTATACATAGACTTATCCCAATCGGCGAATTTCGACATCTTCGCCTTCATCTTCTTCATCTCATCGGCATAGCCTTTCCAGTTATCTGCATCCTGATAGTAGTCAGCGTTGAGTCTGTCAGCAGCATCAACACCGAAAGCAGAGAATACGTGGAGTCCGCGAGGGAATGGCACCTTGGAATTGGCCTTTTCATCGAACATACGGCTGAGCACATATCCATCAGGCGTATATCTCTGTGGCATGAAGTTCATCTTATTCTCACAATCCTTTGATGGATTCTTCTCATTTTTCTCAGGAATCTTCGAGGTGATACGATTGCGAGTCTTAAACAGAGAGGCAAGTCTTGTATTGATATCCTTTTGGGTAGAGGCATCCACCACCTTTTCAAGTGTCATTATCTTCTTGGCGGTTAGATAGTCAGCCACATCAACAACGGCTACGTTATCAGGTTCACCCATAAGGAAGTCGAGGGTCTTATACACACCAAGTCCCTCTTTTGCCACATTCTTGTCAATACTATTAAGCAGATATGCCATCATGGCAGCTTGCTTGACTGCCTGTTTCTGTTCGCTACAGAAGGTGAAGGTCTGCAACCACATCATAGCCCTGAAATATCTTTCTGACTGTTGATTACGGGTATAGTGACCGCGAGGCTTGAAGAGGTCGTAGTTGAAAAGAATCCCCTTACTCATCATTGGAGACATAGCAGCCGTGTAGCTGAAGACATTAGAAATCTCCTGCTCAGCCTTATCCTTATATGAAGTTGGAACATCAAGTTTCTCACCAGTAAGGAGTTCGTTTGCCACAGAGAAATAAGCCGCATTAAACTCAGACAAATCCTTTATCTCTGCATCGGAAGAGCTGGATGCTATCTCCATCGCCTTCTTATACATAGCCACGTTCAGCGCACTCATACGAGGCACGAAACAATGTTTCTCAAGCGACTTTAGCACATACGAGAAATACATGTGATATGCCTGAAGGAATACATCTGTGGTGATATAGCTTGGCATCATGTTATACTCATTCTGCTCGTAAATATTGAAAAGCTGCTCATTCTTCGTTGGGATGACGGTAAAGTTATGATGTGCCAGATGACTAAGGAACGGTTTATCCACCTCCTCCATCTGGAACATATTAACCGTCATAGCTGGATTTGCAAGTTTAAGTCCATCTACATCCGTAATCTGCAACTTCTGCAACTCCTTGATACGCGCATCTATACGCATTATAAACCCTCTTTCCTCCTTAGAGATTCCTGCCTTGTTGAAGTCAAGAAGCGCATTGTAATCGTGCTTCTCCAGATAGTCATAGCAGCGGTCGGTGTACCACTTCGTCTTTTGAGAAAAGAAAGTGTTGAGGTCTTCTTCCATAAACCACACACCTTTGAGTGCATACGGATAGTGACGGAGTATGCGCAGCTCCATCAACGTCATATCACTTATGTCCATTTTAAGGTCAATCTTCTTTGGCAGAAGACTATCAGTAACAAGGAATGAATGTGGATTGAACTCCACGTTGATCATTTCCATTGCCTCTTCAGGCGAGCCCTTACGCACTTCTGTGCAAGATGTCAGCAGCAAGGCTGCTGAGAATAAGAGAAGGATAGATTTTTTCATGTTAAAAAACGGCCTCTCCCCCCGCCCTCCCCCGTAGGGAGGGAGCCGGTTCGCAGTAGGCACATTGATATTTATATTTGTTTTTACTTTTCATTATTTAGTTTTGAGCCTTCCGGCTCCCTCCCTACGGGGGAGGGCGGGGGGAGAGGCCATGTACTTCAACCCAAACCCCTTCAACTGATACAGCACTTCAATCGTATCTCCATTATCTTTGCGCTCCCAGGTATGTACGAGATTGGGCATAGAATCTGTCTCTACCTTGAAGTCTATGAGAGGACACCCCACTCTTGAACCGAGCCAAAGCGGACGGATAAACCGTCCTTTGTAGAGATGGAAGATGAACAGTCGTTTGTCTTTCTCTGGACGGTAGCGCGTAGTTTTTATAGTTCCTACAAGCACTTCAGGTATGCTATCACCCGTCATATCACCACAAGTAAAGCGATACACAGGATAGTCAAGTTTCCATGTATCTACCACGCTGTCACCCTTGACGTGCTCAATACGGTTTGTAGAATCTGTTACCGCCACAAGTCGAAGAACGCCTTCGCCAATAGAAGAACTATAACGGAAGGTCACAGAATCTACTTGCACCAAGCTATATTCGCGTTCTATCCCCTTCTGCCTACACCCAATAAGGGAGCAGAGCACGCATACCGTCATTATCGTCTTAGCAATCAAGCGCATCTCGTTGTCTTACCCGCAATATGTCTGTTTGAACCATAGTTTATACAAAGGGTCAACAAATACGAGTTTCCCGTCCTGTTTCTCCAATATGTCGAGTTTTATTAATACGCCTTTGTTTCTTGTGATTGTCTGTGGACCGCCAAGATTGAAACGCTTTACCACTTCATTGGAGTTTAGCCTTTGTTCACCAACAACAATGGCACGAAGCATGGCTATCTGCGAGAGTGCAAGCTTATCAGTCTCAGATTCAAAGACAGGCATGTTTGTATCAATAACGCTCTGCAACTGTCGGTAAAAAATCTCCTCGGTCACAGAAGTTTCCGTATCTGCCCAAACAAAGAAACTCATCTGCTGAACGTACCAGGAGTGATTCTCCATAGACTCACAAATTCTTGTTGCCCATTCCTTGGAAATCTCCTTGCCTGTTTGCTTAAAAGTGTTTACAATATATTCAACCCAATATTCCGTTGCTATCTTCTTCAGATATAAGGTCTGTCCAAAACGATAGAATGGTTTGTTGGAATTGGTAAAGATATCCATCAGCATATGGCGTTTGCTGCCATACAGACAATAAGTAACATCCTGCTGATGTTGCCATACGGAACGAAGCATACCTTCCATATTAGACCATTCTGGGAAGTCAGCCAAGCGTTGAAACTCATCAATGCACATAATGATGTGTACACCTTTCTGCTCAGCTATCACTTGCGGAAGATTAAGAAGATCCTCCACGCTCTTGGGACTTTCTTTCTGTTTCAGGTCAACCTCAACCTCGACAAAAGACCCTTTTATTTTAAAACTTGCGCTGAAGTTCTGGAGATACCTCTTGATATACTCCAGTCCCTTGTCAAAAGTGGAGGCTGCACTATTCACAACAGCCGAGGCGAAGGCGTTATAGAAATCCTTCTCGCTGTTGAGTCTGAAAGCATCGATGAAGCATACAAGCATATTACTGTTTTCTGCTTGCATCTCCTTCATAGTAGCCTTGACAAGTGATGATTTTCCCCATCTTCTGGGGGAAATCAACGTTACGTTGACACCATTGCCAAGAAATGTCTTTAACTGTTTACGGTCTTCTATCCTGTCGATAAAATTCTCGTCCTCAGCAAGTTCACCATAAATAAAGGGTCTTTTCATAAACTGAATGATTTGGTTCTACATGCAAAAGTACAAAATTATAAGTACAGTTGATATAAGAACTCTTATAATTTTTGTTAATTTAACATTCCTTCCCCCAAATCTGACAAATAATTTCGCCTTTATTTCACACCTAACTTTCAAAAACAATGAAAGAAGGCTATGAAACAAAGGCGAAAACCAAAATTACAGGTATCAAGCTACCTCATAAATGAATTACTACGACGCACATTCGTGCACCACCTATTCATCGTGACCTTATCACGAAGAAATTGCTGTGTCTGCCAGATATTAAGCCGCTTGTTTTCAGCTTCCGTCTGGGCTTTCTGAGTATTGTTAAGGTCTTTCATATTAATATAGTTATTAGTCATTTGCAAATATATGAAATAATATCCATATTAACGAAAAAAAACTCAACAATCATCACGAGTACCCTAACATTTGCTTAATTCTGCAAAGCGTACTTAACAATCCTAAGCAAGGAATGCCTTGGCAGAGCCGAATTTCAGGAACATATCAAGGCGCACAGGGATATGCTTGGCATCATCAGTAACGAAGAAACGCACTATCTCCTTGTCTTTATTACCGTCTTTCTCTACATACGAAAGAACAAGACAGTTGTACTTTGTGCCGTTGTCTGCCTTCACCTTATCCTTACCACGATAGATGAGCTTTGCCTTTGTAAGTTCAGAACCACCCGTGATGTCTATGTTTACCACATGACCTTCTTTCCAG
>CADCIQ010000033.1 GCA_902801425.1 uncultured Bacteroidales bacterium
TTCTTGGCTACTGTCCAAACATTCTTACGAGCACCAAAGTAACCCTTGGTAAGCTTCAAAATTCTCTTTCTCTTAGCACGAGAAGCAACATGATTTACTGAACGTGGCATAATTTTTTTACTTTTTCAAAAATGTTCGACAATAAGATTAACGGAGACACAGCAGATCGCGAACCTGCTTTGTATTAGTACCATCAACGATAGTAGAACCGAGAAGGTTTCTCTTCTGCTTCTTGGTCTTCTTAGTCAGAATGTGACTGTGAAACGCATGACGTCTCTTGATCTTACCTGTTCCGGTGAAAGAAAAACGCTTCTTTGCAGCGGAGTTTGTCTTAACTTTTGGCATTTTTTTGTTTGTTTAATTTGTTATTAATTAATGGTGGCAACGCATATACCCGGCGTTACGCACTCTCTTTTTCCTTTTTTATTCCTCGTTTGAGTCCTGAAGCTTCTTGAGAAGTTCCTCGCCACCTTTTACATTAGCGAAGAGACCGCCATTTGCTGGTGCCTCTGTATCAATCTCATTAACTTCAACTGGCTTGCCAGTCTCTTTTGCTTCTGCCTCACGACGCTCGCGATCCATCTTCTGCTGACTCTTCTTTGCCTGTGCAGCCTTCTTTGGTGCGAGGAAGAGGAACATCTTCTTTCCTTCGAGCTTTGGAAGCTGTTCTACCTTGCCACACTCCTCAAGGTCGTTAGCGAAACGCAGAAGGAGAACCTCGCCCTGCTCCTTGAAGAGAATTGAGCGACCACGGAAGAATACGTATGCACGAACCTTGTTACCTTCCTCAAGGAACTCCTTTGCATGCTTGAGCTTGAACTGATAGTCATGGTCGTCAGTCTGAGGTCCGAAACGTATTTCCTTAACCTCAACCTTAACCTGCTTCTGCTTCATTTCCTTAGCGCGCTTCTTCTGCTGGTAAAGGAACTTTGAGTAGTCGATGATACGGCAAACAGGTGGCTGTGCGTTAGGTGAGATCTCTACGAGGTCAACGCCTTTCTGACGGGCGATGTCCAAAGCCTGACGGGTTGGCATTACAGATGAGCCATCCTCATCTACGATACGTACCTCACGAACACGGATCTGCTCGTTTATGCGGTACTGCTGTTTGTTGTTTCCTTGTTTTTTGTCTGGTTTCATTCGACTGTTTAAAATGTTCTTTGCCTGCTTCTTTTTTGGACACCCTTCGTCCGTATATGACGCTAAGCGGGTGCAAAGGTACTCATTTTCTGTTGATTGACAAAATTTTTTCTGAGTTTTTTCTCAAAACAACATCAATTTTTCCTCTATTGTTGATTTATATCGTTCCTTTAGGAAGAGAAGAGTGAAAAGTGAAGAGCGTAAAAATGAAAAAGTAAAAATTAGAAAGTAAGAAGTGGCAGATCACGCCCATTAGCTCTAAAGCTAACCATACTTTTTAATTTTTACTTTTTACTTTATATTTTTTTCACTTAGAAATTGTATCCCACACCTACGCCGAGGATGGTCTTGAACTGAACTCTTTCTGCCTCATTACCGTCTTTGTCGGCAATCATTACTCCATTATAGTATTTCATAGATGTAGAGAATGTCATTTGCAGACACTTGAAGAGCTGATATGAAAGAGCCACATCCCAGTCAACATCGAAGTTGCCTATGCGGCGGTTGTTGTCTCTGTATCTATATACAGGAGTCTTCTCCGGGTCGTTCTTATAGATATTGATTTCCTTCTTGTCGTATGCATAAGGAGTGTAAAGACCGAGCGTTGATGTGATCTTCAAGTCCTTGATGGAATAGTTGAGGGCTGCCTTCACGGAGAAACCAAGCTCTGCACGTGTGTTCATGCTGTAGTCCTTATTGTCGTTGTCGTCATATTTCCAGACGGCATATTTCTCTTTCAGAACACGCTCTATGCCTCCCTCTTCAGGGTAGAGATCCCTGTACTCCCTGTTCATGGCATCGCTGACTGCAACCGTGGTGAAACGACCTGCGATAGGAGATGCATAAACGGAAATGATGTCATTTGGCTTCCAGTCCACACCGACAGACACATCGGTATATGCAGGAGCCATGAACTTGGAAATGATTGGGTTATCATCGCCCTTGCCCTCATAGCTTCTACCGAGCGCAAACTGGGTGTTGAAGCCGACAAGAGCCGTAGCGTACCATTTCTTTGCAAACTCGTAACCCACTTTGGTGTTGAGCTTTATGCGGTCACTTGACTTCTGCACCTTGTCGTGTGGCTGGTCGATGTATGACATACCATATTCAAGGTCGAGGTTGCTGTCCCATGCAATCTTATCCTTATGGTAAAGCAGACGCATACGACCGAACAGCACGCCGTTCACGTTGTCGTTACCACCAGCAGCCCAGTTCGACAGGCTTGTAGCTGCGGCATTAAGTCCGGTAACTCCGGTGAACTTCCATATCTGATCACCAGTATCTACCTTCTTCAAATCTTTCAGGGCTTCGGCGGCTGCCTCTGCCTGAGTCTGTACTTTTTCCTTGTCAACTTCCTGAGCATGAGCCATCATAGAGGCCATCATGCAAGCCAAAAACATGATTTTCTTCATCTTTTTATATGGTATTTATTGTTGTTCTTATATCACAAATTTTCGGCTGCAAAATTATATATTTTTTATGACACGTGCAAATATTTCTTTTGCATTTTTCTTGTTATGGCAATAAAAATGGCTCATCCTTGCATTTGTAGGATGAGCCTATGGTCTTGTCTGTATCAATATCGTGTTGAATCACAGTTTGTTGATTTCTTCTTCGGAAAGTCCTGTCATCTTGGCTATTAGGGAGATGGTTAGACCTTCTTTCTTCATATTAAGAGCGGTTTTGATGATGCCGTTCTTCTCGCCTTCTGCGAGTCCTTCTGCACGACCTTCAGCACGACCTTCTGCGAGTCCTTCTGCATGACCTTTAGCTTCACCCTTGAGAAATTTCTCTGACATTATCGTGCGTTCACGACTTACGGAATCCCAGTAGCGGTCAATAGCCCATAGTTCGGCATCGCTATATGCAGATTCCTCCACAAGACTAACGGCTTTGGCAACATTATCATCTGCAAGAAGTTCCTTATCGACCTCTCTTGTGTGCTCATTTACTTCAGTAAGGAATCTAAGCCATAGCACAGCCATCTTCTTGTCAAGAACCGTGTTGGGCTTGAACTTAGGCAGTTCGACAAATATCATTTCTATATCGTCAATGGTGTATTCCTTATACTTGCTGTGAGTCATCATATAACAATGATAGAAATCATCGTGAAGCTCAGGGAAGGCAATATCATTAACGAGACTTAGGGTATAGACGGGCTTCAGCTCTGAATACTTTTCTCCACGATCGGCTGGCAACGAATATGCCTTACAGGTATTCAGCAGCACTCTCTGTCTGAATGCATCCGTCCAGTACATCTGCATCTCTACGAGGAACTGTCGTCCATCCTTATCCTTGCAACGTACATCCACTATGGTATCTTTTTTGTCAGGATTTACAGGAACCATCTCCGAAGGAAGATATTCCAATTCAACAATCTCCTTGCCTTCAGGTAGAGGCAGAAGGGCATTAAGGAAACTGATGAGCAATTCCTTATGCTCACCAAACACCTTCTTGAAGGTCAAATCCGCTTTCGGGTCAAGATATTTTGCCATAATGCTTAAATGTCTAAGGTCTAAAGTCAAATGTCTAAGGTCTAAAGTCAAATGTCTAAGGTCTAAAGTCAAAGGTCTAAGGTCAAAGGACAAAGGTCTTTAGCCTTTTGCCTTTTGGCTTTTGTCCTTTCGATGGCAAAGATACAAACTTTTTCTTGTTTCTCCAAGAAAAAACATTTTTTTTTGCTTTTGGCCTATGGAAGAGTGGGGAAGGGGATAGTGAAAAAAACTATCGTTTTTCTTAGAAAGAAAAGAGGTTGGAACAGGACGCTCCAACCTCGGACGATTTCGCTTTTTAAGAAAAAAACGTAAAACGAAATCAATAATGGGTGCAAATATAGTGAATATATTCATAAAAACAAAATTTTTAAGCAATATTTTTGAAAATTAACACACTTATTTGTATATATTATTTTTTTTGTCTATCTTTGCATTTTGAAAATAATATGATGTGCGATTACCTTAGAAGATAATTACGAATTACTTGGTTAGATGGCTTCGCACTATTTTCCAAATGCGATAATAATTGAATACGTTGCATTTTGAAACTATGTCCAATGATAACTAATTATTAAAGATTAAATGAATAAACTGACATTTTTGGTGTTTTCGTTCCTTGTGCTCCCGTTGACCTTGATGGCTCAGACATGGGACGATGCTAAGTACAAAGCCATTGAGGCAAGCATAGTTGCTCCTAAATTCGCCGATGCTGAGTTTGATATTACGGCAAGCGGCGTGACTACGGCTTCTACAGCCAAGGAGATTCAGGCTGCCATTAATGACGCTATAACACAATGTTCCGAGGCTGGTGGCGGTAAGGTTATCATTCCTCCTGGAACATGGAACACCGGTGCTATTACCCTGAAAAGCAACGTGAACCTTGTCATTAAGGCTGGTGCAACCCTTCTTTTTGCATACGATCCTTACCTCTACCCATTGGTGAAAACCCGTTGGGAAGGTCTCGACATCATGAACTATTCCCCATGTATCTACGCCTATCAGGCAAAGAACGTGGCTATTACCGGCGATGGTATCATCGATGGTAATGGTTCCAAGGAGACTTGGTGGAAGTGGAGTGGGGCAGCGAAGTACGGATATGCCCCTCACACGCTCCAGAGCCAGTCTAATGAGTATGCCGGAAAGAATGAGCAGTATAAGCAGAAGGATTCAAACGGAAAGGTGCTGAGCAACCGTAACACCCTTCTTTGGATGGCTGATAACAATATTCCTACCGAGGAGCGCGTCTTCGGACTCGGATGTGGTATGCGTCCACAGCTCGTCAATTTCTATGAGTGCGAAAACGTGCTCGTTGATGGCGTAACCCTCCTCCGCTCTCCTTTCTGGGTTATCCACCCTACGTTGTGTAAGAACGTAACCGTTCGTCGTTGTAAGATTATCAACGATGGACCTAACGGCGATGGCTGTGACCCAGAGTCATGTGAGAACGTGCTTATCGAGAATTGTATCTTCAATACAGGTGATGACTGTATCGCTATCAAGTCAGGTCGTAATGCTGATGGTCGTCGCACTCCCCGCCCTTCAAAGAACATCATCATCCGTGGCTGTACCATGGAAGACGGACATGGTGGCGTGGTTATCGGTAGCGAGATAAGCGCAGGCGTTTCCGAGGTTTATGCCGAGGATTGCCGCATGGACTCTCCAAACCTTGATCGTGTGCTCCGTATCAAGACAAACACCTGTCGTGGTGGTGTGACCGATGGCATCTATATGCGTAACGTAACCGTAGGCCAATGTCGTGAGGCTGTTCTCCGCATCAACCTCCAGTATGAGCCTAATGAGCAGTCAAAGCGCGGTTTCAGACCAACCGTCAAGAACATCTACATGGAGAATGTGACCTGTAAGAAATCGCAGTATGGCATCATGCTCAACGGTCTTGAAGATACCGTTATGATTGATAACATCAGTCTCAGAAACTGTAACTTCAACGGAGTAACAGAGAAGCCGATCCTGAAGACTGGTAAGATTGGTAAGAAAATCAAGTTCAGCAAGCTCATCATCAACAATAAGCTCATTCTCGCCAAGGCACCATACAAGCACTATTCAGAGTGGATGACATGGAGCGAGATGAAGCGTGTGAAGCACCCGTTCTATCTCGACTTTACCGATGAGGCTAAGACCCCTAACGGTAAGTGGTCATACGTGGTAGGCATAGAGCTTGAGGGTATGCTCGATACATGGCGCGCATATCAGAATGAGGATGTCCTTAAATATATAAAGGAGTATCCTGCTCGAATGATTGACATCAACGGCAACATCATCGGCTACAAGCAGTCTGACTATAATCTTGACAACGTGCGTCCAGCGCGTCTCATCCTCCGTCTTAACCGTCTCTTCTTCGATGATAAGAAGACTGTGAACTTCGGTACTGAGCGTGCCGTAGCCAACGTATATACCCAGATGCAGTCACATCCTCGCACTATGCAAGGCAAGGGTGGTCGCGGAGTGTTCTGGCACAAGAAGATTTACCCTCACCAGGTATGGCTTGATGGTATCTACATGGGACTCCCATTCTTCACTATGGCAGCCGAGGAAATGGAAGGTAAGGATGTGGCAAAGCAGGTTTATGATGATGCCGTAAACCAGATTGCAACCACTTTCGAGAAGACATTCGACGAGAAGACTGGGCTCTGGAAACACGCTTGGGACGAGAAGAAGACTATGTTCTGGGCAGACAAGACCACAGGTCTCAGTCAGCACACATGGTCACGCGCTCTTGGCTGGTTTGCTATGGCTATGACTGAGGTGCTCGATGTCCTTCCTGAGAACTATGAGCGTCGCAAGGAGGTTTGCGATATGCTCCAGAAAACCATGACCGCCGTTGTGAAGTATCAGGATCAGAAGACAGGCGTATGGTATGACGTTATGGATGTCAAGGATCCAAAGAACTACCTCGAATCAACCGCCTCTTGTATGTTCTCTTACGTTCTTCTGAAGGGCGCGCGTCTCGGCTATATCGACGCTTCTTTCAAGCAGGCAGGTGTTAAGGCATACGAGGGTATCATCAAGGAGTTCATTAAGATTAATAATGATAAGACGATCTCCCTCACCAACTGTTGTTCCGTAAGTGGTCTGGGTCCTGATAACAATCCTGCTCGTGACGGCTCATTCGAGTACTATATGTCAGAGCCTATCCGCGACAACGACGCTAAGGGTATCGGTCCATTCCTCTGGGCAAGTCTCGAAATGGAGCGTGACAAGGCGGAGACCGTTAAGCTCGATTATTAAGAAATTAAGAAGTAAAAGATAAAAAGTATGGTTAGCGTTATGCTGACCATACTTTTTTTTGTTTCTTGTTCGTGGGGAATTTGAACGCAAATGAAAAAATGCCTTCAAATCATGAGAATGGATTATGGCAGATGATGAGTTAGCCCCTAATAGGGATCTGTTGTGCCAAAATAATCCCAGAAAACGTGTCGGTAACAGGTAACGGGTAACAATAAGAAAAATAGTGTAATCTGCTGCCTATATTTATTATTTCTATATATAATAAGGTATATAAACTCCTTAGAATAATTCAGTAAAATTAGGTCCTACACAAAAATCCTTATTGTTACCTGTTACTTGTTACTGGTCGTGATTCCCTTGCTTGTCGAGGGAGACTCAGAATTAGGTTTGTGACTGCCTAAGATGAAGATAATGAGGATGTTATGTGTAATCAGAGGACTAGATATAGGCTACTGATAGTCTCAACGATATAACAATAAGCATTGATTTCTGGCTGATTCACCTTATTCCGTATGCTTGAAAAACTATGTAAAAATGCTCTGGTAACAATAATTTCGTTACTGAAGTTTCGTAAGTTCAGAATTGCCTGGAAGGCAATTCTGAATATCCGGAACTTAATTTCGTTAATTTCAATAGTAATCACCAATATGCACGTTATTCCTCAAAAGAAAGTGAAAACCATCTCCCATATCCCTAAGATGTAGTTCCGTTTTAAAACCGTTTTAAAACCGTTGTAAAACCGATGTGCTTCCCATCTTCCTTTGCTCTATAAATAGGCGAAATAGCGAGGACATAGCGAAGGCAGAACGAAGGCACAACAGCATTTTCTAACCCCGCAGTAACAAGTAACAGGTAACAATAAGGATTTTAGTGTTAGCGTACCTCATCTCAGATTAAGTAGTAAGAAGGTTATTGTTGTCCAGTAAAACTCATAATTATCATTTTGTTTTATGGTAAAAGCAAAAGATAATCAAAAGAGGATGTGCCAAAATTCTGACACACCCTCTCATGGTTAATTGCAAATTAATTAATATATAGTGAACTATTCACTATCTTCCTCTTCATCCTCGTAAAGCCAGACACTCCCTTTTGAATATATAGGGCTGTCATCGGCATCTTCATCTTTTATGGGAGGAGAGCCTGCTGCTATATTTGAAATCTCAAGTCTCTCCACTTTTAATACAGGAATAATATACTTTTTCATTATCTTATTTATTTAATTATTTGTTTCTTGCCATTTACTACGAATATGCCATTCTGATTAACCTTGTTTGCATCTATCTTCTTGCCATCAAGAGTATAGATCTTAGCATCAGAATTGTTGCTGTCCACATTTATGTTCTCTATGCCTGTTGTCTCTTCTTCTGAGAAAGGAACAAGAAGTTTTGCCAAAGAAGAATTCTTTGTGAGATAACAACGATTTGCAGGAAGCATAATACCATCTCTGTTGACTTTATAGAATGCGAAGCCAGAGCCAATATGATACTGAAGTACATAACTTCCTATAGGCGCTTCGTAATTGCTAACGTGTGTTCCTGTGAGCAACCCATTGGAATATGTTTCCTCAATAGCCTTGCTAATACCTGAGAATTTATATTTGCCCATTATGCCTTTTACTAGATAAGGAACATTAGCCTTTATCTTATCTACCTCAGTAGGTACACAACCCGTTTCGTCTGTATCATAAACATCATAGACCTTTAATCCCGCAGGTATTTCTGCGTCGAATGGAAGGATGAGAGTTGACCACAGATATTTTGAAACATTTAAGGTAATGGTCTGAGTGCCACCTTCATAAGGCATTTCTATCAAATTGAAGAAATCCTCCCATTCTGTAGCTGATGCATAGATGTCAACGGAATTCTTTGGTACATAAACATTACAGCTAAACTTATCAACGCTATCAAACACGCCTTTCACACAAACAGGAGCGTCTGGGTTGTAAGATATAATGTCAGTTACATTTGCACAGTTGGCAAAAGCAGCTGCATCAATCTTTGCAACATTACAACCCAATGTGATAGTTGCTAAATCCGTACAATCATTAAACGCATTCTCTCCAATAGAAGTAACTGCATCTTGAAGAGTAATGTTCCTGATCTTGCTATTTCCATAAAAAGTAGAAGCACCAATGGTCTTTAGATTTTTCCCGAAATATACAGTATCAAGAGCGGTACAATTATAGAATGCTTCGTGTTCAATAGAAGTTAAAGCATCGTTTAGAACAACGTTTTTGAGTGAAACACATGAATTGCACGCATTATCGCTAATAGTTGTAATATTATCTGATAGTTTTAGAGACGTAATATCACAACCATAGAATGTGTTCCTGCCTATTTCTATAGGGGTGAGTTTTTGCTTGCCGAATTTTATTGAAGATGGTATAACTATATTCTTTTCCTTTGCGTGGTTCTTCCAGTCAACGATAGCACAGGTTTTCTTTGTGCCAGAGAGTGGTAAATAGATATAGTCGCCATCTTCAAATATATTCACGGCAAGGTTACTTACAATCGTACTTCCTATACCTGATAAAGATGAATAATTCGTGTTTGGCGCATAGGTGATTCTATGCGTAACTCCTTCGATAAATGCATGAGAACCGACTTCTGCTGTAGAGGTTTTCATGAATACCTTGTCAAGTTTCTTACATTCTGCGAAAGCATAATCTCCTATTGAAGTTACATTCTTTGGAATTATCACTGAGGTTAATTTTGTTCTGTAGAAAGCCTCATTGCCTATAGAAACTAATTTCTCTCCTAAAGAGACATTTATCAAATTCTTATTTTCTACAAAAGCCGATTGTCCAATGCTTGTGACTTTATTAGGAATATTGATGTCTATAAGATCTGTTTGGCAGAAAGCCCAGTTACCTATGCTTTCCAAACTTTCAGGAAATATAATCTTTGTCAGTTTTGAACACTTGTAAAAAGCCTCATCCCCTATTGTTTGTATGTTGCTCTCTATTGCTATAGAATCTAAAGCACTACAATTCGAAAACATATTATTTATTATATGCTTTGCGCCTCCAGAGATACGAACACATCTTAGGGTTGAGTTTGGAAATTTCAAATCCAGATCTCTACCAATATAAACAGAGTCGATATTCAGTTTGTAGTCATTGATGTTCATTCCATAATTGTTTGACATTGTTAGCAATTCATGGCAGTCTTTGAACACTAAATGCTTTATTGTGTTCGTTTCGCTTGTGCCGAATATCAATGAATATTCAATATGAGAAACATTAGGACCTATTATTAGGCTATCTATATCATTATTAGTATTGTATAAATATGAATATAGTTTGTTGTCAGAATTATTAGATTGGAACCTTTTATCAATCAATTCGATATTTCTTCCTACATATAAGTAATTTATTAAACAACCAGAGAGTAGTCCGTCTGCGACCTGCTTCTTTGTGTAATTATCTGTATTTTTCAGAGCAAAGCCCAAATAGATAGGTTTTGTCTCGTCTTTTATTTCTACTTTTTTTAGATATCCGCATTGGGAAAATGCTTGGTCGTAAATAGAGTCAATATTTTCTGGAATTATTATTGATGAAATTGATGTCCCCTTAAATGTTGCTTCTTTTATTGATGTAATTGTATGGCATAATTTTACATTCTTCAAAGAAGTACATCCATAAAAGCTTGAAGCTCCTAAGTCCTGTAGTGATTCTGGTAATTCAATTTTTGTAATTGAATTACAATTTTCAAATGCGTATGAGCCTATTGTCTTTAAGGATTCTGGGAAATCAACTTTTGTAATAGATTTACAATTACGAAAACATTCTCCGCCAATTCTTTCTAATGAGCTTGGTAATGTGAATTCTCTTAAGTTAACACAGTTGCTAAAGCTTCCATATCCAATTGTTTGTAAGGAATTGGGAAGATCTAAATTTGTCAGTCCTTTACATCCAACGAAAGCGACATCACATATAGACAATGTTCCTTCCTTTATTTTTATTGAGGAATTTTCTGGCATTGTACCTTTATATGTATATACATTTTTACCTAAATATACAACTCCATCAGGCTGATTTGACCACCACGTTGTATTTGAGAATGCAGATTCTCCTACAGAAATAGGTGTGTTATCGGGAAATGTAATATTGGATAGAGATTTACAATTGGAGAAAGCGTATTCTCCAATTCTTGTCATAGACTCAGGGATAGTGATAGAGATAAGGCCGGAACAATCATAAAATGCAAAATTTCCGATGAATTTTACGTTTTCGGGAATTTTGATAGAATTTAATCCTTGGCAATAATGAAAGGAATAGTAATCAATAGAATCCAAGGTCTCAGGTAATGTGACGCTTGTTAGACTTGGACGATTTTCAAATGCATTATGACCGATTTTTGTTACAGTGTAAGTTTGATTGTTGTGTTCTACCGTTGATGGAATGATGACATCTCCATAATAAGGTGAAGTGAATGTGCCGCTATACTTGTTGTAAGATGAGTATGTCACCTCCACTTTCTTCTGTTCGGTAGGAAGAATGTTGTAGTATATTCCATCTTTCTCGAAATCATAAGCATTTGCGTTGGTAAAATACAATAATCCCACCAAAACAAGTAAGTTGTGTAATAGAAACTTCCTCATAATATTAAGGTTCGATAAGTGTAATAGTCATAGTTTCCCAGATATGACAGATTACAAAAAGAAGGCGTGGGAACTATTGTTGTTACGACCTTTGAGGCTCTGGACTGCCCTGTAAATATAACAAACAATAGCCCACGCCTCTATCGGTATATGTAAAGTCAATAAGGGCTTGCATATATCAATGAGACGTGAGCGTTCTGTTCATTATCCATTTACAAGGAATTGTCCAGATTCCAAAGGTTGGATAACTTCAAAACGCCCTTCATGCCGTTCGGCACTGTTCCTAATCACGTAGGATTAGGGGCAAAATTAAACAATTTTCACGGAACGGACAAATTTTTTAACAAGAAAGTTCGCAAATCTTGTGTTTTTGATAAATTCTGCGTCAAAAACATCAAAGTTTTAATTCAACGAACTCAAGTTATTTGCGGATACAAAAAATAATAGCCCATCATCACGACGGACTATATTTTCCTGCTATTTCCATAGAAATAAACAGGTAGGATTACTGAAATTACGAACGCTTAATTAAGCGTGTGCATGTTAAGATAATCGTTGACGACATCCTTGTATGACTCGGAGATCGGGATGTATGTGTCGCCGAAGACGAAACGGAAACGGTCTATAGACTGTACCTTTGACATGTGGACGATGTACGAGCGATGAACACGAAGGAACTCTGGAGTTGGGAGATATTCCTCAAGGGTTCGCATATTCATGAGGCACATAACAGGCTGTGAGGTGTTGGCAAGTACGATACGTACATAGTCCTTCACACCTTCTATATACATTATGTCGTCGAGATTGATGCGCACGAGCTTATAGTCGCTCTTCACATAGATGAAGCGATCGGCTGCGTATGTAGCCTGTTTCCTTGAGTCCACGATACGGCGCAGAGCCTTGTCGGCAGCCTTTAGGAAGTTGTCGTAGGCTATCGGCTTGAGGAGATAGTCAACGGTATTAACCTTATAGCTGTCGATGGCATAGCGATCGAAAGCAGTAGTGAAAATGATAAGAGTCTCAGGTGGAAGTATTGTGGCAAACTCCAGACCGCTCAGTTCCGGCATCTGTATGTCGAGAAAGAGAAGGTCGACAGGTTCGCTACGCAGAGTGCGTATAGCCTCTACGGCACTATTATAAACACCTACGAGGTTAAGGAATGGAGTCTTTGCTGCATAGCTTGCCAGCATCTCGGCAGCTAAAGGCTCATCGTCGATTATTGCACAGTTGATTGTCATAAGAAAATAAATATCGGCCCCTCACCTGCCCTTTGGGCATCCTCTCCCCTTAGGGAGAGGCAAAAGTTACCTTTGTTCGCGAAAGGCTTTGTTGTTAATTATTGATTGAAAAGTTGTAACTTCTCCCTCGCCCCCTGGGGAGAGGGTGTCACGTAGTGACGGGTGAGGGGCTTTTTAGTACGATCTCCGAATGATACAACCCATCACTCTCGCTAACACCATGATTCCATGTATAGCAGCCTTGATAGAGGGAGTTGAGACGCTGCTGAACTTGCTGAAGACCAATGCCATGACCGCTATGGTCGCTACTCGTCTTGGGGAAGTTGGTATTGACGATGTTGCACCTTATCTCGGTCTCTGTGGCTATCAGTTTTATTGATATGCTACTTGGCTCCGTACTGCTCACGCCATGCTTGAAGGCATTCTCTACGAGAGAGATGAAGAGCAGAGGCGCAACCTGTGAGCGGTCGTGCTCAGGAATCGTTATCTCCACATCCACCTTCACGTTTGATGCCATACGGAGCTTCATCAAATCCACATACGAGCTGATGAACTTGCACTCGGAAGAGAAATCCACCATTCTCTGCTGATTGTCGTAGAGCATATGGCGAAGCAATTCCGATAGTTGTATGATAGCCTGTTGTGCCCTATCAGAACTGATAGCCGTAAGCGCATAGATATTGTTCAGCGTGTTGAGCAGGAAATGAGGGGAGATCTGCAATCGCAATCCCTTCAGTTCTGCATCTCGTCTTGCCACTTCGGCCTCATGTCGCTCATGCTCAAGACGATGTGCATGACTTGTCATTCTAAGGCTATATGCCGCAAGAACCACGAAGACGAAATTGAGGGCATCACGGATAAAGGCGAACATGAAGAACAGCCTGTTGAAATGCCTCTCGTGGGGAAGTGGTACTATGCCACGCATCGGGAAGCGAGGTGGGAATATTGAATATTCGTATGCTCGCGCCAAAGCAACGAGGACACACGCCACAACCACCAACACCACGTTGATATGGATTATGCTGAACCTGAGCTGTCCTCCTATATGCTTCGGAAGCACCCACAGATAGTTGATGTAGAAGGTGAGCAGCATCATGAATGGCATACAACTCTTAAAGAGGTATCGCTCAAAGGTTATCTCCTCGTCAGGTCCAAGGAACATGACGGGGATGAGCAGCCATACGAGTATGGCTATGGGGTGGATGATTGTGGAGAGTTTCATAAATACCCAAACGGCCCCTCACCTGCCCTACGGGCATCCTCTCCCCAAGGGGCGAGGAAGGAGTTACCTTTGTTCGAGAAAGGCCTTGTTATTAATTTTTTGATTGAAAAATGTAACTTTCCCCTCGCCCCCAGGAGAGAGGGTGTCACGAAGTGACGGGTGAGGGGCTGTTACTATTCATACCTTATCGCCTCAATAGGATCCATGCGAGCGGCTTTTCTTGCTGGGAAATATCCGAAGCCTACACCGATAAGGGTACATACGATGAAGCTGACGGTAATGCTCCAACCCGGAACGCTTGTAGGGAGATGGAAGAGTAATGAGGCAAGTCCTGCGATACTTTCTCCAAGGATGATGCCTAAGAGTCCGCCCGTAAGCGATATTATTATAGACTCAATAAGGAACTGGTTGCTGATGTCGATGCCACGAGCACCAACAGACATTCTGAGACCGATCTCCTTTGTTCGCTCTGTTACAGATACAAGCATGATGTTCATGATGCCAATACCTGCCACGAGGAGTGAGAATGCAGCAGCCACCACAAGGATAATGGTTACGGTATCCATAGTAGATGACATAGTTTCCATCATCTCCTGTTGTGAACGGATGGTGAAGTCGTCAGAATCGCCGGACTCATCCTTAATCTTATGACTGGTGCGGAGAATCTCCGTAAGTTCGGCAATAGCCTGATCGGTCATTTCCTCGGTTATGGCAGAACAGTTGATCGTAGAGAAATATGTCTGGGCTGCAATACGTTTCATTACCGTGGTGTAAGGAGCGATGATCACGTTGTCCTGATCCATGCCCCAACTGTTATAACCTTTCGATTTCAGCACACCACAGATACGGAATGGTATGCTCTTGAAACGGATTGTCTTGCCGATAGGATCAGCACCATTAGGGAAAAGTTCGTCTGCGATAGTCTTACCGATAAGGCAGACCTTGGCACTCTTGTGAACATCCTCTTCCGTGAATGGAACGCCCTCCTCAATATCCCATTGCTTGATGTCGAGATAGTCGAGGGATTCGCCATAAATGGTTGCATTAGTGTTGTTTGCACCATATATAGCCTGACCGCTTGATGTTACCTCTGGTGAAACGAAGGTCACATATTTCTTCTCATTTATGATAGCCTCGTAATCAGAAACTTTCAGCGTCTGCATGGATGAAGGATCTTGTCTTACACCACCCATCATATCTGCACCTGGACGTACCATTATCACATTGGTACCCATCTGCGAGATATTCTTGCGGATGCTCTCCTTAGAACCTTGTCCGATAGCCATCATCACTATTACGGCTGCAACACCGATGATGATGCCGAGCATGGATAGGAACGAGCGGAACGCATTATTGGCTATAGCTCGAAGCGCGACCTTGAATAAGTTTATTATGCTCATAAAGAATAAATTATAAAATGAACGATGAAAAATGAAAAATACAGACCCTCTCCCCGCTCTCCCTGCGTAGGGAGAGAGCTGGTTCGCGGTAAGAAGTCCCCCTATGCAGGGGGATTTAGGGGGTCTTGTATTTTATAATTTTTCATTTTTAATTTTTCATTTAAACGTTAGTCATCCTGCGGCTTTGGCAACTTATCCAATGCCTCTTGGGCAGAAAGGATGTTCGTATTGATTACATCCTCACGGATTTTGCCATCACGCAACATGATATTGCGACTTGAATACTGCGCAATCTCTGGGTTGTGAGTAACGAAGATGATAGTACGGCCCTCGGCATGCAACTGCTGGAAAAGCACAAGCATCTCGAATGATGTGCGGGTGTCAAGATTACCCGTAGCCTCATCGGCAAGTATCACAGCCGGATTATTCACCAGAGCACGAGCGATAGCCACACGTTGCATCTGTCCACCTGACATCTGATTAGACTTGTGCATTAGTCGCTCTCCAAGTCCCACTCTCTCAAGTGCCTCTATCGCAGCCTTGCGACGCTCAGAGGAAGAGTAGTTCTTATTGTACATAAGAGGCAGCTCCACATTCTCCACAGCCGTAGTCTTTGCAAGGAGATTATAGTTCTGGAACACGAACCCGATCTTACGGTTTCTCAGTACGGCACGTTGTCTGCGCTTCATAGTACGAACGCTCACGCCGTCAAGATAGTATTCGCCGGAGGTAGGGGTATCGAGACAACCCAACTGATTGAGTAGCGTTGACTTACCCGAACCTGATGTTCCCATGATGGTGACAAACTCACCCTCGTATATCTTGAATGATATTCCTCGGAGTGCGTGAACGGTCTCGGAACCAACGATGAAGTCACGCTTCACGTTGTCCAGTTCTATTACGACACGACGCTCAGGAGTTGATGAATTATTTTCCATATAAATTAAGACCCCTTCCCTTACCCTCCCCATAAAGGGGAGGGAGTCGATAGTCTTTCTATCTCAAGGGGGATTGTTGAGGATTTTCTTTAATGATTAATATTGTGGAATAGTTGTAACCACTCCCCTCCCTTTATGGGAGGGGCTGGGGGTGGGTCTTTTACTTATTCCCACTCTTCTTCCTTCCCGGAGGGCCTGGCATGAATGGATTGCTATTCCCTCCAGGTCCTGGCATCATGGCTGGCATACCAGAAGAGAAGCCTGTGAGAACCTCTTTGCCTGCGCTAACACCTTCCGTAATCTCGGTAAGAGCACCATTGCTGATACCTGTCTTTACGGCGATAGCCTCGATGTTCTTGCCATTCTTAATCCATACCTTTGTCTTTGACTTACAGTCTATGATCTTGCCTTCAGGCTCGAGCATAGATTCAAGAGGAGCGAAACGAAGGGCTGCAACAGGAGCTGCAAGTACATTTTGTTTTTCCTGAGTGATGATAGTCACATTTGCTGTAAGCCCCGGTTTGAGCTTGAGGTCTGAGTTTGGGGCGGAGATAACAACCTCGTAGGTAACCACGTTATTTGTCGTCGTAGCCGACTGGCGAACCTGTGTTACCTTACCCTCGAAGGTATCATCAGGATAGGCATCAACGGTAAAAGTAACGCGAGCACCTTCCTTGACATCTGCAATATCAGCCTCATCAACATCTGCCACAACCTGCATGTTTGTAAGATCCTGAGCGATGGTGAAAAGCTCAGGGGTGTTGAAACTTGCAGCCACGGTCTGACCTTCCTCAACTGCCTTGCTGAGTACCACGCCATCAATAGGAGATGTGATAGTGGCATAGCTAAGGTTTGTCTGCGCCTTTTGCACGCTCTCCTTTGCCGTAGTCACGCTCTCCTGAGCCTGAAGATATGCAAGCTTTGCATTCTCGAAGTCATCAGCAGAAACAAGTCCCTTGTCGAAGAGAGTCTTGTAACGGTCAAAATTCGACTTCTGATAAGCCAGTTTGCTTTCTGCAGAAGATAGATTTGCTTTCTGTGTAGAGAGGTCAGAGATAAGGTTTGTCTTGTCAAGTTCGGCAATTACCTGTCCTTTCTTAACCACGCTATTATAGTCAACATACAGATGGCTGACGATACCACTCACCTGAGTACCTACCGTTACGCTTGTTACAGGTTCGATAGTTCCAGTAGCAGTAATACTGCTTGATATAGTGGTGTTTATGATAGTAGCTGTTTCCAAACTAACCTTTGTCTCTTTCTTTCCAGAGAAAAAGAATCCAGCCAATGCAACCACAGCCACAGCAGCCACACCACCGATTATAACTTTCTTGTTCATAGTCTAAAAGCCTAACCAAGCCTTCCCAAAGGGAAGGATGTTTTATAGTACTAATCCCTTAAAAAGGAAGCTTGAGTTAGTTTTATAATTAAATGGTTACTAATTTCTTGATTTGAAAAATGTATCTACTCCCCCTTGAGGGGGTGAGGGGGGAGGAGCCCTCCCTTGGGGAGGGACTGGGTAGGCCTATCTCTGATAAAACTCCAGCATCTTGATATTCAGAATTGTCATGTACTTGCTCTGAAGCTCACTCTGCTGAGCTGAAAGAAGTCGTGACTTTCCATCCTGAAGTTCCACGATGTTTTTAAGACCGAGACGGAACTGTTCGCTAAGGAGTTCATAGCTTGTCTGCGCGCTCTCCGTACTTACCTTTGCAGCCTTATATTGCTGTTGGTTGTTCTCTGCCTGAATCCAGTAGTTTTCTAGGGTGCTGTAAAGCGATGTCTGCTTGTCCTGAAGGTCGAGCAAAGCTTGCTGACGACTAATTTCAGCCTTGTTTACTGCTGTTTTCTTCTGACGTTGGTCGATAATAGGAACGCTGACATTCACGCCTGCACCCATACTGAAGTTCTGCTTTGCCTGATTACCCCAGCCAAGGTCGCTCATGGATGATGTGCTTGTACCTGCATTTGCATTAAGAGAAACAGTAGGAAGCGACTGGGCATTTGCTATTTTCTTGCTGACTTCCGAGGATTCTATCTGAAGTTGCAGGCTCTTGAACTCAGGACGGTTTGCAAGAGCCTTTTCATATACACGTTGCAAAGAAGGTATCTGTGCCAAAGCCATAGCATCAGTAGCCTCCAGACCGCTTATCTCGAATGGTTCGTTTGATGTAATCTGCAAGAGCTGTTTCAACTGACGCTTGTAGTTGCGAGCCTGACTCTCAGCCGATACCACGTTGTATTCATCCTGAGCACGCTGGGCTGTGAGTTGCATAAGGTCAGCCTTACTCATCTTACCAACCTCAACCATATCCTTTCCGCGGTTCTCATTAGTCTTAGAGAACTCAAGGGTGGCCTTCTGTACCTTTATATTCTCTTCGGTATATGCTATTTGAACATAGAGCTGGGCTATCTGTTCCTCGATGCTACGTGCGCTTGCTGTTGAGTCTGCATCATTCTTGGCAAGGGCAATCTCGTTGAGCTTCACTTGATTATGGTTCCTGTTGCCGTTCCAGACAGTCCAGTTGCCGTTGAGGCTATACGATCCATTATAGTAAACCTTATCCACGCTTGCCATAGCCTGACCATCTACCACGGTTGACATACCAGCCGTAGGCCAAGGACGATAATTGATGTTCTGACTCGTGGAGAAATTCAAGGACGGCAAGAGCTGTGCCTTAGATGACAACAAGTCCTCGTTTGTTGACATACGCTGAAGCCCCGACTTCTTTAGCGAGATGTTGTTCGCCATGGCATAGTCTATACATTCCTGCATCGTCCACTTCTTTTGTGCTGAAAGTGGTAGCGAGGAAACGAGCAACGCGGCTAATAAATAGTTTTTTATATTCATTGTTATTAAATTAATGCGATGTGCATGTTTGTTTTTACTCGTTGATTTCGATCTGTAAGCCTTTTCTTTATGATATTCGCAGCTTCATAGATGCGATGAGCGGATTTATAGGTATGATTGCAAGAATCGTGGGCAAAAGTAAGCATTTTATACATAATATCAAAATCTGTAACTAAATTTTATAGACATAATATCCTGATTTTTCGACTCAAAATCACATTTTATGAATTATTAAGAAAACAACTTTGATACAACGATACACATTACTACAATTTTTTTGAGTGTAAAAAAATATTAAAAAAGTGGATAAATGTTTGCACAATTCGGGAATTTTGATTACCTTTGTATCGGATTTAATTTTACACTTATATTAAAAACTAAAACGATAAGACTATGCAAAACCTACAGAAAAGCAATGATGTTGTTACTACATCTCAGTACACCATCAACAGTAAGAACAAGATGAGAGACAATATGACTATTACCGGTCAATCATACGGATGTGTTGTTATATCTTGTATTGGATCAGAGTTCTGGATGGACTAAGACCTCTCTTAACAACAAACAAGAACGGTATCACCAATGGTGATACCGTTCTTGTTTTATATCGCCAGCGCATCTTCAAGCTTTCTGTATGCGGAAACTGGGATGTTTGAAGTTATTCTCTTCAGAAAACCCGTCAGAACCTCTAAGTATTCCTTGTCTGAGGCTGGGTTTATGAAGTCGTGACAAATATAATGCTCATCCCCCTCAACGACAAATGCCTCTAAATCGTTGGTGTATTTCCTCAGTTCTCGTGCAAGTCTGGAGAAATAGGCATAAGGCACGAACCTGTCTTTCTTGCTCTGCATGAGAAGTATCGGGCGATGGTCAACACCCTTCACCTGGCAGAGCTTGGAAAGCGTAATACTATCAGCCGTACTCATATCCATGATATCTTTCATGCTGACATTCGGAAGCTCATATCTCGGATCTGCGCCCTTGCGGTTATAGGCAAAGTAATCCTCAAACGAAGAGAAAGCCGACAAGGCTATAACGGCATTAATGTCGTAGCTCTCAATCATGGAACGGATAGCGACAGTTCCACCCATGGCAACTCCCATTACGATGATAGGGAGATTGGTGTATTCCATCTTTGACTTGATATGGTCAATAACAGCCTGAACATCCTTAACCTCCTCATAACGCTTATCGTTAATCGTTATGTGACTGCTAACATCCATTGAGATTGTGGCATACCCAAGTTTATAGAACTCCCTTGCATGGCCGAAATATGCTGAGACCGATGGAGCATCAATACCAGATATGCAGATTACGATTCCGATAGGAATGGCGGGACATATCTCATATGCCAATACCTCGTTGCCGTATTGATTTCTGAGTTTTATGGAGTCTGGAGCAGGAAGCCCGAATTGCCATGCGTCGTACTCGGCACTATAATCCACATCCATTCGCTGCAGACATCTGATTATCTGCAGCTCCTTATCTGCCATATAGTCATCTGAGCTCACGACTTGAGCACCTACAGATAAGGAGAATAGATTCAATAATAACAGTAGGATATATCCGAGTTTCATCTCCCCAAGATACGAATTATGAATAAATACACCTTGTATAATATAACTTTGTCAAAAAACTAACGTATGATTCTTTGTCTTATTGCGTAAAACGTGGAATTTTTCTATATTTTTTCACTTTTTCCAAATAGTTTTACACTTTTACTTATTGTGTTTCTATCAAAACCTTTCTCATGGCAAGAGGTGGTTATCAACAAAAATCCCCCAATGATGGGGGATTAATAAAGTCTAATCATCGTATGTCACAGTATGATTGAGAACTTGCTGATCACCATATTTCTCAATCAAAGGCATATAACGCGGTTTCCTTCCGCTGAACTTGAATGCCTCTGTGAATATCCTGCTGTAATATTTAATCAGTTTCTTCTTCTTCAGGCATCGCTCAATCCATTTATACGACCAATCATTATCGTATGCCATTAGAGCCATGAAATAGAACTGACCTCTGATATAGAAATATCCATTACGGGCGAACATATACTTACCCATTTCCTCAAGAACCGGCACAAAGGCGGGACAAGGCCATTCTATAACGGCATTAAGTCCCTCGTTTGTGCGACCGAACTCGTCAAGGTCAAGCTCCACCTCTTCTTCGGGCTTTGCTGCCTGTCCCATGGAATATTCCTTTATTGCTGTTATGATCTTTGGAATATCCCTGTCCTTCTTATATACAGCAACGTATGGCAGCATAAGACTATCACCCTCATCATACAATCTGCTGAACAAGCGATAATACTTAGGTACGCCCTTACATCTTTTCAGAGCCTCTGCGTAATATCCCTTTGTGCGGATGTCGGGATAAGAGATAAACATAGAGTCGAGCTTGTCAATATGCTGGGCTGTGAAGAGTCCTTTCTTTATGGAAGACTGAATAGCCACGAACCTATTTACCGTGGTCGTCTTTCCATCTCCGCTTGCCGCCATTGTCACCTTACCGTCGTCACTCAGCATCTTGGGCATGAGATCTGCACAATACTTGCCCTTTCTGAACCAAAGGAGCGTGTAATAGGCAAGCATTCGCATAGCCGGCAGCTTGCCATAGATTGCAAGACTGTCCAACTGCTCATCGGTAGCACTCTTCGACAGATTCGTCTCAAGGGCAAAGCCTGCCTGTGAATCTGTTCTGTAAGACGCATTAATATATGAAATCTGGGAATTACGCATCTCTAGCTCTGCAAGAGCCTTCTTGAATGTTGCCTGATCCTGTGCTCTGACAGGGCTCACAAACATAGCCAAAAACAAAGAAAACAATAATAAATTCGGTCTTATTTGCATTTTTTTCGTAATTTGGCTACAAAGGTAATAAATCTTTCGCAAAAAAACATCACGCTATTGTAATTTTTTTCAAAAAAGCGTCGCCATATCAACAAAATCATTTCTTAATATGTAAAATGCAAGAGAAGGGGAAGAAGATTTTTCACTTCCTGAGAATAGCATGAAAAACAATCCTGGCTATATTTTTTCTTGCTTATCCCTTTTACGATAATACCTTTCCGTTATAGTTCCAAATCGATGGAGTTTCACCATGTTTTTTCTGTTCTATTACCAATTTTCTTCCGCTTTTCCTTAGCTTTTTCTTGTATGTTCCTCAGTAGATACTCCATACATACTCCATAGTTTCGATGGAGTATCTATGGACTAATAATGGACTAATGATGGAGATACGACAGTCTGTAGTGTACTAAAGATGCTGTTTCCTTTGAACTCACATAAAAAGCAAAAGCGCACCTCAAACGAGGTGCGCTTTCTATTTACATTATTATACTTTACTCTATAATCTTTACACTATTTCTTTGCATTCTTCCTTGCCTCTGTAAGGTCAGGATAATACTCTTCGAAGGTCTCTTCGCAATTAGCACGACCAGCCTTTACGATGTCCTCAACAAGACTGTTGGCATATACTTCAAGGTTGGTGTAGTACTGGCGAGGATCGAGCTTGAAAGTACCGGCATCATCAACATTTGGATTCAGTCCATGAGCCTTCTCCCACTTGTCTGGCATACCATCACCATCGGTATCAATCTGTGGCTTACCCTTCAATGTTGGCCAGCCGCCAGCATCATCGGCAGAGTCGATAAGACCACCCTCAGAACCATTGCTGCCCTCAACTCCGAATGACCCTTTACGAGCGGTAGAGGTTACGCGCTTGTCAATAGCATCACGATCGAATGAGCAACCAGCATAGTCGAGCACCTTGTTGAAAAGACGCTGTGGATCCTTGTCGAGACTAACAATTGGATATTCCCAACGCACCTCGTCTGCTGTGAATGGCTCTGGAGCGACACACTTTGCCTTCCACTCATCGTATGTAAGGTCGCCCTTCTTGTCCATCTTGATAGCCTTAACGCTTGTATTGTCCTTAGTCACCTCCTCAGAGCCCTCCATGAAGTTGTCCTTGATGTAGATCTGGGCAGGAACACAACGGGCACCATCTTCCTTACAGCAGTTTTTACAGTAGGTTGTAGGGTTGAAGAAGCGTGTCATAGCCTTTTCCTGAGTTGCAGGGCCCGGCTTATAGTAGTTGTGACGGAGGTTGATCTTCTTAGGTTCCTTGCCTGGCAACTGCTCGCCACCGTATGTAGAGTTACCGCCCCAGTTGTAGATTACGTTGTTCACGCAATCCACAGGACCTGCAAGCGTTGATACGTAGCCGTGGTCGAAACGTGGCATACGTGAATCGTTGTCGGCAAGAAGGTTATGGTGGAATGAGGCACGTTCACCACCCCAGATACCTCCATATCCGTGAACAGCATTCTTATTGGCACTTGCGCGAAGACTCTCGGAAAGGATGCACCATTGGAGGGTGAAGTCCTTGTTGCCATAGAATGAGCCTACCTCGTCAGTACTCCATGACATAGAGCAATGGTCGATAATGATACGACGGTGAGTAGCGTCGAGACCGTACTTGTCAATGTCGTGGTGGGATGCTGACATAGCATCTGCATCATCAATATCACCCACACGACAACGTAGGAAACGGATGATTACGTTGTCGGCACTACCGATAGCGAGTGTATAGTTCTTCAGACAGATACCCTTACCTGGGGCTGTCTGACCAAGAATTGTGATACTACCTTTATTAATCTTAAGTACGCCTTTGAGCTCAATGGTACCTGCTACATCGAACACGATAATACGTGGTCCTTTCTTCTTTGAAATGTAGTAGCGGAGCATACCCTCGGTAGGGTGCTCAATGTTATCTTCCAGGGTCGTCACATGGTAAACTTTTCCGCCACGACCGCCAGAGGTGTAGCGGCCATATCCCTCTGCTCCAGGAAAGGCAGGAGCTTGTGCAAACTGTGCGTTAACAGGCAATAAAGTCATGAGCGACAGCAATGCCATTGCGATTGTCTTTCTAATCATATCCATTAAGTTCTTTTGTAGTCAAATTAGTTGTCGCTGCAAATATACTATTTTTTTTCCATATTATAACATAAAACGGACAAAAAACATTAAAAAACGTAGCTGTTTCATCAATTTGAGTTAAAAAATGCAGAAAAATGGAACGGATTCAATTAGAAAAATAGGGTAATTTACATTCCTTCTTTTCCATAAGAATAGGCATCACAATACTCAGAATCTTTGACTTTGCCATAATGTTTTTTCGCATTCACATTCTTTCCTCTTCCCTTATAAATGCTATTTCCCACCCCCTACACTCAACCTTCACTAAAAAACAGTTTTTTGCGGTTAACTCTACACTCTACACCAAGTGGTTCTCAATTTGTTGAAATACAATAGATTGTAGCGGTGTAGAGTTGGGGATAACTTTACACCAACTCTACATCTCTACACCATGTTAAAGACAATAGGCGGTGTATAGAGTGTATAGTTGGTGTAGAGATGAATAGAACTCTACACCGCTGTAAATATCTATGGATCATTGGCTTACATGTACTCTGGTGTAGAGTGTAGAGTTTTAAGCAAAATTGTATTTTTTAGAATAAAACGCCCAACACATACAGGATAATCACACTTTTTTCAGAGTCTTGTCCTTCGCTAAAAAGCCATGCCGCTACCATACCACATAAGACACTTCGCCATAGGTTCGCTATTGGGTATATACAAAAATGGGATTTGCACCGACTTTGGTACGGACTTGAAACGGATTTGAAACGAATTAGAAGCGGACTTGTAATTAAAACGGTCATTAAATTAGCCAGAATTCCCAGAAAAAAGCAGTTTTAGTGTAGGTTGAGTGTAGGATTAGTGTAGGTTTGCACGATATTTGAAAACGCTGCAAACTCTTGAATACTAAAATCTTGCACAGTTGTCTGTGTAGGTATGTAGGATTATTGCGGAAAAGTTTTTTCTGACCGCTAAGCATCATGTAAAATGTACATACTAGTATGAGTTTTGGGCTGAAAAAATTAAAATCCTCCTCCGTTGGGCTGTGAGGCGTATGGAGGAGGATGATATTTACAATCCGAACTTGAATTTTGCGCCTATGCGGCACCAGAGACCTGGCTGGGGAATGGTGGCATAGTCGCAGTATTTCTTATTGAAAAGATTGCTTGTGTCGAAATAAACAGACCATTTGGGAGCATCCCACGAGAGACGGGCATCGGTGAGGGCATAGGATGGATTATCACGGCCTACGCGGTCTTGCCATCGCCATGAGAGACTGAGATTGAGGCGTTTCCATAGCCTTCCGTCGGCACTCACGACGACTTTGTGACGGAGATAGTCCATTGCGTATTTGCTGCTGATGACCGTTACGTCGTACTCGGAATCCTCGTTGATATAGCTGTATTTCGCGGATACCTTCCTTAATGGGCAGCTCTCGCTCCATAGCTCTTGTGGGAGGAGATTGAGGTTAAGCTCAAAGCCCTTGTTGGCAAGCTCGAAATTGACAGAATGGAAGATACCGTCAGACTGCCCTGTGGAGGTGTCGGAATAGGTCACCCAGTCAATCATATCCGTCTTGTGTGAATAGAAGAGTTGTGCTTCTGCCATGAAGCCTTTGGCGCGGTATTGCGCTCCGAGCTGGTAGTCGGTTGTCTTTTCGGGCTTCAGGTTGCTGTTGCCCTCAATGTTCGCTCCGCTATAATAGAGGTCGGTGAAGGTTGGCATGCGCAGAGCCATGTTCCATGAGGCGTAGAGCTTCCACGCTTCGGTTGGGCGGTAGCTGATGTCGATACCCGGATATACGCGCCATCGGGTGTCAAGTCCGTCGTTCATGTTCGCCAGAAGACCGAGTGAGAAGGTCCAGTCGCGAAGCAAGATGTCGTGCTCAAGGAATGCTGAGATGTTGGTGCGAGTGTCCTTGTATTTGTAGAGCTTGTCAGCTTCAGCATCATGTCCGCCAGTCTTTTCCCAGTCAGGTTCAGCCATTGGTTTGCCGAGTTTCGTGCTCTTGATGCTCTCGCCACGCACCTCTAAGCCGAGGGATGTCTTTCCGATCGAAGAAGAGAACCATGCGTTGAGCGATGCGCCCTTGGAGTCAACCTTGTGGAAGTTCTCGCCTGCAGGATTGTCCTTGTGCCATTGGTAGTGGTCGAACCAGCGGTTCCAGTAGAGTTGCGGAGCGAGGTGTACATTCCCCACCTTGATGTCGGCATTGAGGGCAGCCATCAAGCGCTCGTTACTCTCCCATTGGTCGGTAGAGGAAGCACCATAGAAGGTGTTGGCAGCGTAGGGCTTGTAGCTGTAGCCGAGTTGACCGCTGAGGGTCGCGCTGTTTCCTATCTGCGCGCTACCATGATAGAAGAGGCGTGAGGAGGTGAAGTAGCTATTAGGCGTAGCTCCGTCGGTTCGCGTGTAGCCTCCCGAAAGTTGATGGTGCGTAGAGCCGAAAGACTTGACGAGGGAGGCGTTGCCGTTGGCATAGCCGTATTGGCCAGAGGAGAGATGAATGGCCCCACCCCCTGCCCTCCCGAGGGAGGGAGCCTGTCCGCTCACGGTCACGATATTTATCACGCCGTTGAATGCGCTCGTGCCATAGACACGCGCGGCAGGTCCTTCAAGCACTTCTATGCGCTCGATATCTTCTGGAGAAACGGGAAAATCGGCTGATAAATGACCTGTGTGGGGTGAGGAGATGTTGACACCATTCAACAGAATGGTAATCTGGTCAAAATTTCCTCCACGCACGGAGATGTCCGTCTGAATACCAAAGCCACCACGCTGACGGACATCGACGCCGGTAGCTAATTTTAAAATGTCGTTGATACTCTCTGCCGCCGCACGATGAATATCCTCTCGTGTGATGACAGACACGATCTTTGCCGACTCAGCAAGAGTCAGCGGAGCACGCGAGCCGGTAACGACCACTTCGTCGAGCTTCAGTTCTGAACGCTGGAGCGAATCGCCGGTAGCCTCAGTATTGACGCTTATGCCCTCTGCCTTTGCGTGGGAGAGAGTAGCGACGCTGAGGGTTCCGATGAGCACCTCACGTCCCATGACAGAGAAAAGGGCATAGCCCTTGCGTGAGAAATGCTTGAATCGCAATGCCTTGCGCTCACAGAAATGTTTCTGTTGCATCTGTTTTTTGTTAGTTAAAATGAATTTAATATAGAAAAATACGGAGCATACGCCCCTTCCTTTTATCTATGTATAAGCTGTTTCCCGCTATCCTGAATAGGGAGAATGGCTTTTTGCGCTGCAAAATTATGAAAATATTTTTGAATAGCCAAATGAATTAAATGATAAATGAAAATAAAAAAGTAAGAAGTGGTAGCTTTCGCCTAATAGCCATGCTAATCACACTTCTTACTTTCTACTTTACACCCTATTTCATCAAATATGGGAAATGAAGATATTGCAATGTGCCTATAGGATTTCCCTGGGCATCGTAAGCACTAAGGAAAAGCGAGGTGATATTAAACTCGTCAAATTTATTGCTGTCATCGAAGGTTAGGTATGTAGCCTTGTCGTCTTTGTCGTAGGAGAAACTACCAGAGATGGCGATTTTATTGTCGGTTATAACCTTATCACTCTCGTAATCATACAATGTCGTGTAGATTTCGTATTCCTGGAATTTACCTATTTTCAAACCTGCATTTAGTGTGATAGTGTTGGTCTCTTTGTTGAAGCCGACTGGAATTACGAAACCTAAATCGTTGAGAACGAGTGCATATGAAACAATTCCTGCTGAATCGGTTGATGAAACGAATTCTGCGTTGAGAGCATTATAATCACCAAGTTTTGCGTCATAGTACACGAGCATCATCTCTCCGAGGAGATCCTTTTCCACTTCACATTGCTGAACGTAGATAGAATCCTTTATAGAACCTGCCTGATAATATACATATCCGCTACGAATGTGACCTGTTGCATTCTCCGAAGTTGAGATTTTGAGAGCTCCATTCTCAGCCTTGCAGGTGATCCAGTCCTCTGCAGTCTGGCAATTGAAATCAAGGTTGGTGGTGTAAGGAATCTCAAGTTCAGCCTGAGAGTCGTCAAGGTAAAGTTCCTTGGCATCAACGGAGATGATAGTACCCTTCTGGATGACTGCTATCTCTGCCACATCGCTACCGCTCTTGATTACGACCTTGCCTGTACGGTATTCTATACCGAGGTTATCGGTGGTCTTTACTGTGATAGTCTTACCGCTAATAGAGGTTGTGAACCAGTCTGATGAGGCTGTTGCTTCGATGGAAGAAGGGGCATCTACAACGATAGTACCCTCGGAAGCCTTGACATCCATATCAGATACGTTCTGGCTAACAATCCTGATTGAATTGGTGAGAGTGTATTCGCCCTCTTCGCTGTCGCTGCATGAGGTAAGCGCGAAAAGGAGAGAGAAGAGATCCGACAAAGAGGGATCGGATATTATTTAGTTTACTATATTTTTTCATAAAATAAAACTTTTGAGTGTCTATAGAATGGCCTTTCGCCCTCTGGCTCCCTCCCTATGGGGGAGGGCGGGGGGAGAGGCCTTTTTTTGTTATTTATCAAATGGTTCTGCAATCAGACCATTATATACGGTGAAGTATATCTCTGGGTTCTCAATCTGTTGCATCTTAATATACGTAGGATTCTTTGGATCATCGGCTGTAAGGGTATATGTTGCACCTTTGGCACCACAGAGGGCACTTATTATCCAATTGTACTTCGCATTATTGTAATACCATACACCATTTCCTTCGCCTATATATGCAAAGTTGAAGGTTATAATATCATCGGTGAGTTCCTCTGCATCGATAAGTAGTGAACCTTTGTAATTACCACTTGTGAATGTGAATCCGAATGCACCAGAATAGCCATTAATAGAACCAAGACCTGTGATATCATTAGGACCGAGAATCATGTAGTTGATAGTCTCGCCTTCAGCTGCACTTCCTTCCTTTGCCACGTTGAAGTACTTCAGAGCTGTTTCTGACATACCGCTTGCTACGATTGACCAAGTGTTTGTCATGAGTATTTCTGGGAGAGTAAGTGGGAGGCTAACCAACGCAACTGACTTATCGGCTGGGTTTGCCCAGATACCGTCCTCTGAGTAGGTGAAGCCTGTCACGTTCTTGCCCATGATATCCACGCTATCATAGAACTCAAAACCTGTAGCTGTGGTGACGAAAGGAATGTCTATGTTCTTGGCATCCTTAGGATTGGTGAATGTGAATACGTTGAGATTACGCTTTACGATGATAGTATCATTATCAATAACAAATGCGTATTTGCTAGAGCGCATTTTCTCCTTTATATCCAGTACATCGTTGATATAATCCTCCGCAGGCTTGTTGAGGCGATGCATATACATAGTATTGCCGTTACGCTTTCCCTTGAGGGTGATGAGGTCGTCCTGAACATCCATGATGATGAATTCAAAGTCGCCGTCCTGTGCCTCGTATTCGTCTGATGATGGTGTAGCGTATGCGTGCATCACAGAGTTGTATGAGTCAAAACTGAGGACTGGACCGTCATCATTAGTGAGCTTATAGAGGCTTGTCTCGCTCTTTTCATATTCCTGTGAATAGACTGTAGCCTCGGTACCCTTGAACTGGATTGCGTATGCAATGCCTCCGTATGTGAGGTTACGGTCAGGGTAGTAATCAAGTGCCCAGCCGTTCTCGTTGCTTGTGAGAGTAGCCTTTGTCTTGTCAAGAACCTCTTGCATGCGCAGAGAAGAAGACTTGTCGAAAATATCCTCCTGATCTTTTAGGCAAGACTGGAAGAGTAAGGTGGAGAGGAGGAGAAGAAAAGACAACACGGCCTCTCCCCCCGCCCTCCCCCGTAGGGAGGGAGCCGATCCGACAAAGAGGGATCGGATATTATTTAGTTTACAATTCTTTTTCATAAAATAAAACTTTTTGAGTGTTTATTGAATGGCCTTTCGCACTCCGGCTCCCTCCCTACGGGGGAGGGCGGGGGGAGAGGCCGCTTTTTACTACTTCACCGTAACATCTGTAAGATCGACTTTACCAGCGGATATATCAGCCTGACGACGCTGAATGGTTGCGCGGAGAACATCAATGTCAATATTGAAGTTTTCCTTCATGTAACGACGAATGATGTCAAGTTTGGTGTTTATCAGCTCAGATGGAATCTTTGAATCATCAGTCTTTGTTGTCTTTGCTGCAGCGTCTTGGTCTGCCTTTTCCAACCAACCGTTCCATGTCTTAGCATCATTGGTTATATACATAGAGAGCATCTCTGCAAAGTCCTCTTGATAAGAGTTCTGTGAGTATGCAGATATGAAGCCTCTTTGCAGATATTCTTTGTCGTATGGTTCTTCGCTCCACATATCACCCAGGTATTTGTCACCTGTAACCAACTGGAAGTCTGCAGGGATGTCCTTTGTCTGGTTCATGATGTGAGTGAACTCATGGTGAATGGTCTTGAGGTAATATTCGTTCATGTACTCCGGACCCTTCGCGATATTCTCGCTGAGGTAGTTCAGACCTGCAAGAAGAATCTTACGACCGCCCTCGGCAGTACCGAGAATGTATGTACCATTGTTGCGGTATTCCCATTCTCCGATGAGGAAGAACATCTTTGGGAAGTAGCGGCGTGTGAAATCCGTGCCTGCAACCTCATCGTATGTCTCTACGCAGAGATACTTTACGAGATGCGCCATTTTAACGGCATCATCATATCTAGCAGGTACAGTATAGTAGTCATAGTCAGACTCAGTTTCCTTGTATCTGTACTTGAAATCAATGTTGTATGGAATGGCATAGTTCACTTCCAGCCATTTGTCGAACTCTGTCTGCTCCTCGTTAGGCGTAACGATCACGCTCTTGCCCTCATCAGGATCGTCTGAGGAACAAGCGCTTAATGCCATTGCACCAATCGCAACAAAAAAGCCTAACCAAGCCTTCTCAAAGGGAAGGATGTTTAAATAGCCTATATGATTATTCTTTTTCATAAGATATTGTCTTTTTATTTGTTTTGAACGGCCTTTAGCACTCCGGCTCCTTCCGTGCGGGGGAAGTCCGATGTTGATAACATCGGAGTATGTGTCAGGAGCGGGGGAAGAGGCCACGGGGGTAGGGCGCTTTATCTTGGGTTCTTCTCCAAACCAGCCTCAATCACCTTGTTAGGAAGCTGGAGAGCGCGTCGTGGATCATCCTTCTTCAGGAAGTCCTTTTTCTTCTCTGGTACACCCTTGGCATTCATTATACGACGAGGAATCTCTATGCCGTAACGCTTGATGTCAAACCAACGAAGCCCCATGTGCATAGTCTCTACGCGACGGAAGGTAAGAACAGCTTGAAGCATATTTTCCTGAGTACTGCCTTCTGCATCTATGGTGAATGAAGGATTGAGATGCTTCTTGAGCTGTGACTCTATGCTGTCAGCATCAGAATATGAATACTTGGCTTTGTTATAGAACTCATTCACCATATCGGTCGTAAGCACCTTGTCGCTCTTGGTTATAGCGTGCATCCACATGTTCATGTCATCACAAGCCTTGTCATACTGCTTTAGCATGATGTAAGCCTCTGCTCGACTGAGAAGAGTCTCGTCTGTTGTGAGGGTAGGATATACTATGTGAGCATGTCCAATCTTGGCCACAGGGTCGGTATATTCGAAGATGTACGGCAACTTCCAGAATACAGTCTTGTCGAGGTTGGTTGCTGAGTAAACCTTCGGATTTACATAGAATGATGTATAATCGCCCCAGAGCTGCGTTGCACGGATATCCTCTTTCTCTGCAAGATACGCGCCGTGAGAGTAACGGCTATTGTAGCGATAAGGACCGAAGAACAAACCTGCTGCAGAATAAGATGTGAGAAGCAAGAGGTTCGCATTCTCATCGGCATTGATATACTGTTTGCTGATTGCGTCAAAGTCCTGTGTCATCTGTGACATAATCTTCCAGTCGCGAAGCATAGTTGCAGGCTGGTCGCCAAGACATAAGGTAGCAGCTTCAACAGCCTTTTCCCATTGCTCAGTATAGAGATAGAAACGTGTAGCAAAAGCGTATGCTGCACGCTTTGTGAAGTGGTACTTAGGTACTGTGTAGTAAGAACCATTCACAAGTGCAAGACCTTCCTCTATGTCTGTCTGAATGTGGTTGTAGAGGTCGGTCATGTTGCCACGCTTATATTCAGGACAAAGTTTAGTCTCTGGCTCTGTGAGATAAGGCAAACCGAGCTGAGTGTCGTTCTTTGCCTTGTTGTAAGGCATGCAGAACATGTTTGCGAGCATGAAATAGTTGTATGCACGGCACAAGAGAGCCTCGCCCTTAGCCTCCTGCATAGCAGAAGATTCTGACATGTTCTCAATAGCCTTGAGAGCCTCGTTTGCAGCAGCAATACTTACAAGGGAACTCTGCCAGAAACTCTCCAATGATTCATCGTCAGTTTCCTTTTCATCTTCCCATGCCCAAGTATCCTCACAGAAACGCTCTGTCTCAGGATTCTTTTCACCGTAATCGTCGATGTTATCAGAAACGAGTTCGGCTACATAGATATGGTCATGGTCAGGATAGGCACCTACAAGGAGGTTCTGCACCTTCTGCTCATTGTCTATTGTTGCGCGGTTATCAGGATTTGTGTCGAGGAAATCGTCACAACTCACCATGCAGGAAGCACCTGCAATAATCGCGCTTGCGTATGTATATTTTAATAATGTGTTCATAACTTTATGTCTTTATTTTACCTCAACGATGACGCGACGATCGTAAGCTGTGTTCTCGAGCATACTTACACCGCCCTTACTACTAATTACCATCTGGCTACGGCTTACGCCTAATGCCTCAAGTGACTTGGCAACAGACTCGGCACGCTGTGCAGAAATGCGGTTGTTGATTTCCTCTGTACCTGTTGCGCTGTCAGCATAGCCTGTGAGATAAACCTTGAGGTCAGGGTTCTTTTTTGCTGCCTCTGCAATGGTGCGGAGGTTTACTTCCTCACCAGCCTCAAGCTGTGATGAAGAGTTGAGTGCGAAGAATATTGAGAGTGGCATGAATTGCTTTTCCTTCTCTACCTTTACAACTTCCTTCACTACTTCCTTGACCTCAGCTGGCTTTTGGTTAGCGAGCTGTCCGCGAAGGCGGTTGATCTCTGCATTTGCGTTGTCGAGATCAGATTGGAGCACAGCCACACGACCATCATCCTTCTTCACGCTTGAATCGTTGCCGCCAAGACCTATACGAAGAGTTGCTGTGAACTGCTTTGGTGTTGGAGCCGCCACACCACCAGCGTTGAAGAATTCAGGATCTTGACCGTTCAGCTTCTTGTCTGCATAGATAAGGAAGAGGTTGGTAGCCTGAAGTTTCAAAGAGAGGTTTGCAAGGCGAAGCTTCTCTGTGATGGTCTTTGGGAAGTCATAGCCGATAGAGATTTCCTTCATGCGAATGAAGTCTCCCTTTGCTATACGCTCTGTGCTGTAGTTGTAAGCGTTGTAAGCGTATGAGAGGTGTGAGTCATTCTTGTTCTGACGCTTTGAAGCAATAACAGGGATGTTGGTATATTTCTCATCACCAGGAACTGTCCAGCGGTTGTTGAACTCCTTTGGAGTTGACATAAGGTCGGTGTACTCATTGTCGAATATCGGGTCGAGACGCACCACGTTACCGAATGAGTAGGTAACGAATACGTTGAGTGACAGATTCTTATACTTGAACACGTTGCCGAGTGAACCTACGTCTGTTGGATCAACAGTACCTGAGTACTCAAGGAAGTTGAGCTTTTCTGTATCTCTCTCCTGGAAGTAGATGCCAGTAGTTGTTATCTTGCCGTCCTGATCAAGGAATGTAGGAAGACCCTCGTCATTAAGTCCCATGAAAGGAATTGAGAAGAGTGCACCTACAGGGTAACCCTCTCGAGCGAATGCTGATGTAGATGAGCCGGTGCTTGTACGTGCCACAAGGTTCATCACGTTACTTGTAGTCTTCAGATCGGTAACTTCGTTTGAAGAGTGTGAGTAGATGAAGTTGGTTGTCCAACTGAAGTCCTTTGTCTTGATATTGTTGGTTGTGAGACTTATTTCAATACCGTTAGCCTTCATAGAGGCGATGTTACCGAGTTTTTCGATCTCACCACCTATACCCTGTGTGGTTGCAACACCGATAAGGTCGTAGTTGTTACGCTTGTACCAATCCACCTCAAGGTTGATGCGGTTATTGAGAAAACCGGCTGACAATCCAAGGTTAAGCTCATGCTTCTTCTCGTATGTGAGTTCCTCGTTTGCAAGGTTCTTAATGTAGAGCATTGACTCACGAACACTTGCGAAAGGACGCCAAGGGGTCTGACTGCCTATTTCAACAATAGCGTTTGAGATGCTTGGACGCTCTGCAGTCAATGAATAAGAAGCACGAAGTGAGAGATGTGAGAGGACTGATGAGTATTTCTCAAAGAACTCCTCCTCGTGTACGTTCCATGAACCTGACACGTTCCATGTAGGCAACCAGCGTGCTGCACGGCTCTTGCCCATACGGTTAGTACCCTCATAGCGGTATGTGCCATTCAGAGTGTAACGCCCTTTGTAAGAGTATGTTCCGTTAGCGAAGAATGCTGCACTACGCTCATGTTTGTTCTCGAGTGTGTAGTAGTCTGTGTTCTCCTCAGAGCCCTTCTTGAATACCTGATAAGCATAGTTGGGAATCTCACCCATAGTGTATTGCATACCCCATCCACGGAACCAAGTCTTGTGGCGGTCAACGTAGTTTGTCTCCATACCGCCATAGAGATTCACGATATGGTCTTCTGCAAATACATCGTTATAAGCTGCCGTGAGACGTGTGTCCCACTTATACATATTGCGGTCTGTGCGCTCATAGATACCACCGTCAGGAAGTACGGTGATTGGGAGAGCGTAGATATTGTCCGGATCTTTATAGAGGAATGGGTTCTCTTTGCGGATGGTTGAATTGCCCATTGCACGATACGCCATAGCCTGGTTGCTATTATCGAGGATATAGTGCTCCTGTCTTGTTGTGGTATTCTGCATACCAGCGAGCAATGTGAGCTCTACCTTCTTGACTGGCTTGTACTTCAAACTACCAGTAACGCGGAAGTCATTCACACCCAGTTCCATATAGTTGCTCTCCAACTCATTGAAGATGTTGAAGTCGGCATAGTTACGAATGTAGTATGCATCAGGATCAAGAGCACGTGATGTGTTCATTGAGTATGAATATGGGTTGATGTCGAAGTCACGCTTCACCTCACCTGTAACTGGGTCTGTCTCCTTACCTATAGTACCTGGAGCCTCCTGTTTTCGATAGGATGCGTTTGCTATTACGTTGAACTCCAGTTTCTTGCTTATGTTGAAAGTTGAGTTAAGGTTAGCGGTATAACGCTCTACCTGACTCTTCTTATACCATCCTGGATCATACATGGCACTCACAGATACGTAGTGCTGTGATTTCTCAGTACCTGAAGATACGCTTACAGAGTGGTTGTGCATCACGCTGTTTGTGAACAGGCGGTCGAACCAGTTGGTGTTTCTCATCTCAGCAGCACGGAGATATGCGTTGCGAGCAGCAGCAGTATTGGCAAGTCCGAACTGACCTGTCGATGGGTCATAGTCGGTTATGAGCTGATACATCCTACCATATATACCGCTCTCTGACTTTTTGGCAATCTCCGCATAGTTCAGGTAGCCCTTCTGCTCAAGTTCCTGATATACAGACATCTGATCCTGAGAGTTCATTATGTTGAAGTCATTATAGCTTGGCTTCAAACGCATGGTATATTCACCTGTATAGTTTACGAATGCACTACCCGTCTTACCCTTCTTTGTTGTGATAACAATCACACCAGCCATAGCGCGGGCACCATAGATAGAGGTTGCAGAACCGTCCTTAAGAATCTGGAACGACTCGATATCGTCAGAGTTAAGACCTGCGATGGCACTTGAGATAAGGGTCTCTGCATCACCTGAAGAAAGCTCATCGGCACTCACCTCGGTTACATCCTCCATGATAACACCGTCAACAACCCAAAGAGGCTTTGAAGAGCCATAGATAGACGTAGCACCACGTACACGGATCTTAGGAGCAGTACCGAATGTGCCTGACACGTTTTGTACGCTAACACCAGCAGCACGCCCTTCAAGAGAACGTGAAATATCTGCCATACCATCAATTTTGGCTGATGTAGCGTCAATCTTTGCTGTTGCACCAGTGAAGAGACGCTTGTCGGTCTTTACCATACCCGTAACGACGACATCCTCAAGAAGGCCGTCGCTTGCGAGCTTGACCACCATGTCTGCCTTTGGGCTGACAGTGGTAGTCTTCATACCTACATAGCTGATTGATAACTTCTTGCCACTTGGCACATTAATGGTGAACTTACCATTAATGTCGGTGACAGTTCCCTTTTTGTCGCCCTGTACCATTACAGTAGCGCCAATTACGGGTTCCCCGTCCTCTTGCGAGAGAACAGTACCTGTAATCTTTGTTTGTGCCAGAGCTGTTGTAGCCATACACAGCATACTGGCCAAAAACAGGATTAGTTTCTGTTTCATACTCTAAAATACACTTATATTACTTGAAATATTTGTTATGTCTATATTATACCGGACTTTTCGGATTTTATGTAGGTTTGGTGTAATAAAAAAAAATATCAGATTCGTGTTGTATATAGATGCAAAGGTACTTAAAAAATATTAAAAGAACAAACAGAATGCTAAATTTCTGTTGTGCAAATGACATTTATCAATAAAATCACATTAATCTGGTATCGGATTGTAACATTTGTTAGTTATTTAAGCGTTTACAATTTTAGCGCAAAGACTTTTTTGTGCTTATCTTATTTCTTCCTGATAAATGCTGACATTAGATACTCATTCGCAGAGTCAAATTTTACTTCCTGTCCTCTCAAGAAGTATTCATTCCCTACATTTTGCTCAGAGCATGCGCAAAACATGTTTCATAATCCCCGAAAACGTGTCAGTAACAAGTAACGGGTAACAATAAGGAAATTAGTGTAAATTGATGCCTATATTTATTATTTCTATATATAATAAGGTATATAAACTCCTTAGAATAATTCAGTAAAATTTTGGGCCATACACAAAAATCCTTATTGTTACCTGTTACTTGTTACTGATCGTGATTATCTTGCTGTCGAGGGGGACTATGATTTTGGGTCGTGAATATCTAAGGTGCAGATAATGAATGTGTTATATGCAATTGGAGAGCTGGATGTAGGTGGCTGATAGTCTCAATAACATAACAATAAGCATTAATTCCTGACTGATTCACCTTATTCAGTATGCCTGAAAACGATGTAAAGACGCTCCGGTAACAATAATTCCATTAATTTCAATAGCAATCACAATATGCACATTTTCCTTCAAAAGAACGTGAAACCCATTTCAAAACCATCCCCGGAATTAATACGGGCTTCAATGAGATTCTGCGCGAACTACCAACTCCCTAAGATGCAGTTCCGTTGTAAGGCCGTTGTAAAACCGTTGTAGATCCGATATGAAACCGATATGCTTCCCATTTTCCTTCGCTCTATAAGTAGGCGAAATAGCGAGGGCATAGCGAAGGCATAGCAAAGGTAGAAGACACAACATTTCTACCCCTGCGGTAACAAGTAACAGGTAACAATAAAGATTTTTGTGTTAGCATATCTTATTTCAGACATGGGCCCCCGTCTGGATATGCTCTGTTGGGTGGTAATGATGCTAAAGAGGTGTCGTGGCAGACTTGAAGGTATGCAAAATATTTATATTGCGCAATAATAATACCAAAATCACTCTACTTGCAATTTTATGTCTCTTGTTCGCCTATCAAAAAATGGGATTTGGTAGGGATTTGCAAGGGATTCGCATTGGATTTGCGATGGTATTATGAAATTCTAATTATTTCAATAATTTCATTAGGGCATCCCCAGTCTTTTCAGAACACAGATATGCGTGTCCTTTTTTTATTGAAATAATATTGTTTTTGAGGGTTGGATTAGTCTAAATTATTAGACACAAAAAAGGATCAGTAGAAACTCACGTCTCGGCTGATCCTCCAAAACTTTTATTTGATTATGAAAGGGGGAAACATTGTTATAAATCTGGTGCAATGCTACTGCTTATGAGTAGCGTAGAATCTGACCTGGGCGAACCTTGATGTCGCGTGTCAGATGGTTGAGTTTGCAGAGTTGGTCAACGGTAACACCGCGACGCTTAGCAATGCTGTAGAGTGTTTCGCCAGCAGAAACCTTGTGGTAGCGTGTCTCTGTGTATTTGCGAACCTCGCTTTCAGCAATTTCGCGCTTCTCTTCTGCATCCTCTGTTATTTCAGGAGCACCATCAAGCTGTATTGTCTTGTTGATTGCAACAGACTCAGTCTCGTAGTCGCTCTTGCGGAACATGTAGTAATCGGCTGTCACATCCTGATTGACAAAGTCGAAAAGCAACGCAGGATTGAGTGCTACGCCACAGAGGCGAGTCTCAAAGTGAAGGTGTGAACCCGTGCTTCGTCCTGTGTTACCACCAAGACCGATAGGCTGGCCAGCTTTTACTGTTTCATTCTCATCCACCAACCAGTCACTCATGTGACCGTAGATTGTCTCCAATCCGTTAGGATGACGGATGACAAGGAACTTACCATAGCCTCTTGCCTCGTATCTCTTGATGCGAACCTTTCCGGAGAATGCTGCTCGGATTGTGTCGCCGATATAAACCTTAACGTCAAGTCCTTTATGAACGCGTCCCCAACGTGGTCCCATCTTACTTGTGATGACCCTGCTGGTTGTAGGCATACAGAAATGCTTCAGGTTGATTCGGAAAGAGTCGGGAAGAAGATCTGTTTGCTTGTGAGCGTATGTATTATCCCAATCCTCATAAAGCTGAGAGGCTGGATTCTCAAGTGATTCCTTTTCAATTACCGTCTTTAGAGCTAATGTGTCAACGGCACGCATTCTGCGATCTATTGGAGCTTGTCTGGCAAGCAAGTCTTGAGCACTTACTGGTACCGCGACCAGAATGAGAAGGATGTTAAGTATTAATAGCGTATATATTTCCTTTAATTTCATTAGACACTGTTTAGTTAATATTTAAATATTTCCACAATCCCCAAATATGGAAAGCCGATGCAAAGATAAGCAAAATAATCGGTTTTGCCAAACTTTTTGCAACGGAATATTCCTATTTTTAACGCAAAACTCGCTTTTTAACACTTATTAAGGTTCGCTATCCGAAAAACCGTTTATTTTTTCGAAAAATATTTCTAACTTTGCAAACAAAATCGCATATTTATGAATATAACCCGCATAATACCCCTATTAACCTTGATGTGCATCAATAATTTCACGTCTTTTGCACAGTCCGTGGGAAATCCGCAGAAAGGCAGCAACTATCTTTATTGTCACATGAGTGGTCGAGGGCAATGGACTGCGTATGCCGTTTCTCGTGATGGGGTAGTGTTTCGCGACCTCATTGGAGGAGACTCCGTTTTCTCAAGTAAGGCTCTTGCTGGTATAGAAGGAGGTACGCGCGACGCATATATATGTCGTAAGCATGACATGAGCGGTTATCTGATGGTGACAACAGACATGAATAATGCGGCTACAAAGCGTCTCGGCAAGAAAGATACTTGGGATAACTATGGTATTAACCTCCTGACATCCGATGACCTCGTGCATTGGAAATCTACGACCTTCGATTTCCGCAAGGGACTGGAAATTTTCTCAGATACTAAAACAAATGAGGATAAGGAGCGTTCTGTATATAAGGACTGGTCAACTATAAATCGCGTGTGGGCTCCTCAGATTTTCTGGGACTCGAAATATAAATGGCCTGATGGTCGTAAGGGGGGCTATTTCATCTATTTCTCTCTCTGGAATAGGGGAGAGGAGGCATACGACCGAATGTATTACTCATACGCAGACGAGAGTTTCACCACGCTCACGCAGCCTCGAATGCTTTTCGACTGGGGCTATGCCACCATTGATGCTGACATTAATTATCTGCCAGCAGATGGAAAATATCACATGATGATAAAGAAGGAGGGCGGTAAGCCAGGCCTGTATTCTTCTACTTGCAGTTCGTTGACGGGCAAATGGCCTGAGCCTGATTCTGTTGACTATGTGAATTTTGAAGGTAAGAAGAAATGCGAGGGAGTGTCTGCCTTTCAGCTTGAAGGTGACAGTACTTGGCGTATTGCGTATATCGAGTATTCTTCCCGACCACGCAACTATCGCATCTGCAAGGCTGACAAGTTTATGCGTAATTTTTCAGAACCTCGAAATATAATAGGGGTAAAGGCTCCTCAGCATGGTTCTTTCATGAGAATAACTGATGAGGAATATGACCGTTTGGTGAGGGCGTTTCCTGTAAAGAAGTAGCCTAACCAAGCCTTCCCAAAGGGAAGGATGTTAGATAGTAATGAAACTTAAATATTAATTAAATAGAACCAAGCCTTCTTGCCGTTTAAAGGTATAAGACATCCCTCCCTTTGGGAGGGCTTGGGTGGGCTTACATCCTTCCCTTTGGGAAGGCTTGGTTAGGCTTATAATATGGATAATAATAACACATCGGTTTCTGCATCTTCTACTGAAGGTGTAACCTTAAAACCTGCATCTTCCATGCTCGTGCTTTTTGCCACATTCTTCCGTATAGGGCTTTTCACCCTAGGCGGTGGATATGCCATGATACCTTTGATAGAGGCAGAGATAGTGAACAGGCGTAAATGGGTAGGTAAGACAGAGTTTCTTGATCTGATTGCTATAGCACAGTCTTGTCCGGGAGTTTTTGCCATAAATATCTCTACGTTCATAGGTTATAAGAAACGTGGTACGCCTGGGGCTATATGCTGTTCACTTGGCACAGCCTTGCCTTCATTCCTTATCATATTGCTTGTGGCTATGTTCTTCCATAACTTTCAGGATGTGCCTTGGGTGGCAAGTATGTTTGCTGGTATTCGTCCTGCCGTTGTGGCTCTTATCGCCGTGCCTACGTGGAATATGGCTGTACGTGCAAAGATCACGTTCATAAACTGCTGGATTCCTGTCATAACGGCTGTGCTTATCTGGGCATTGGGTGTTAATCCTATATACACCATCCTTGCTGCCGGAATAGGCGGCTTTATCTATGGACAATTCATTAAGCCAACAGAATAATTCTTCCTTGAAATGATATTCTTCACACTCTTCTATACATTCTTCATGATAGGCCTTTTCGGGTTTGGGGGAGGCTATGGCATGATTTCGCTGATTCAGGCTCAGGTGGTTTATGAGCATCAATGGATGACATCTGCTGAGTTTACCAATATCGTAGCTATCTCGCAGATGACTCCTGGACCTATTGGCATTAACTCTGCCACATATTGTGGATATACGGCTGTGTATAATCTCACGGGTGATACTTTCCTTGCTATGCTTGGTTCATGTACGGCGACTTTTGCATTGGTGCTCCCTTGTCTTGTACTGATGATTGTCATCAGTAAACTCTTTATGAAATATATGAAGACAGGACCTGTGCAGAGCGTATTCCTTGGGCTTCGTCCTGCTGTCGTGGGGCTTCTTGCTGCAGCTACCTTGCTGCTTGCCAATAAGGAGAATTTCTCAACACCCGACAATCCTTGGCAGTTCTATGTGTCTATATTCCTCTTTGCCGCTACATTTGTAGGTACGAAGTGGGTTGGTGTAAATCCTATAAGAATGATACTCTATGCTGCATTCGCAGGATTAGTACTTTTATAGTATTTTGTGTTGTGTACGCACACAGATGCTTGATGTTTGTCAAGTAAAAGTGGAAAAAATAAGAAAAACGGAAAAATTGTTTGCGCACACAGAGAAAAATTACTACCTTTGCATCGTCAAAAGGAAAAAAGAAGGTAAAACTTCCGGAAACATTCCTGAATGACGATTATGAAAAGAATTGTTTAGGTTAGTAGAATAATAGATTTAGGTTTTAGTTATTAGGTTAAAGATTGTTTGACTCTTGGATAGCATAAGGATGACCGCGAGGTTATTCTTTGAATATAGAAAAGGATTTTAGTTAAACATATTTTTTTTAACGCCCCACCAGTCGTGAGACCAGTGGGGCGTTTTTTTATGACTGTTAATTTTGCTTGTTCGGGAAATATTTTGTATTTTTGCAATGAACAACCTTAATATTGCATTCTTTATGGAGCAAAAGGTTATTACACGTAGCCAATGCCTTGAATTAAATTCTATGGCAGAAAGTATTGTTAATGCAACTTGATATCTTCAAGTTTATTCATAGGTACAAGTTGCGCCTGAAATCCCATTGATGTGGCAGTTTCAATGTTACTTCTTGAATCATCTAAGAAAAGGGTTTCTTCTGGCTTGATGCCTGTTGTGTCTATTACTGCATGGAAGATGCGAGGATCAGGCTTTGCAAGTTGCATTTCGTGCGAGAGGAAAAGGTGGTCAAAGCAATCTTCTGGGGTTACTCCGTGCTTGCGGAAAGCCTCTGTTGCTATTTGCCAGCCCCTGTCGTATATGTTACTTAGGAGATAAACCTTATGTTCTTTTCTAAGCTGCATAAGCATATCTATTCTGGAGGAAGGGATAATATCAAGAACATCATCCATTGCCCATAGAATTTCCTCGTCAGTAACATTCTTACGACAAACAGGACGGATTGTGTCACAATATTCCTGTTCCGGCATAAGACCGTTGAGGTAGGCGAGGGTGGGGACGGAAATTTCTGGTTGTTTCAAGCAACCTTCAAAGTCGGGTAGCCCGATATAGTTGAGCGCTTTTGTGTCGCGTTCAATATCAAGATTGATTATGACGCCTGCAAGGTCGAAGATGTAGTTTGTCATTATTGGAAGAACTTGAGAAGACGGACGAGATCTTCCTGTTTTGCCCAACTGAAGCCCCTTGATAGCTCAATCTGATACTCCTGTCTCTGGTCTTTCTTTAGGACGAGTTTTACTGATCGCTCATGTGCAAGCGTGGCTTTATCACCTACTACATAATAATAGGTGTCCATGAGTGGATATGGATCTTCATCATCAGCACCGTCCACACGTGTAGTTGACATGCTCTCTCCTATAAGACGACCTGCATTAAGGTCGTCCAGCATAGAAGAGTTTGTGATAGTGCTGTTGTTCAGATATTCACCCTTCATGGTCTCAACATCTATGATCCGTATGCGTACAAGACTTGCCTTGCCTTCTGTGGCAACAACCTCTGCAAGCTGATTCTTCACGTTGATGAAGTTACGCTCACCCATGGTTATACCAGCCACTATAGGCATAGAAGCTTCCATGATCTCGCCTGTAGGAACCTTCTTATATACGAGTGTGCTATTCTTTAGGAATATGTTTGTCTGCTTATGCAGGCTTTGCTTGCCGTCCTTGAGCTTTATGATGGCAGGCTGAAAGTCTTTGAACATAGTCACGGTCTTGCTCCTTCCTGAAGGAATCTGAGCATAAAGGGAAGAGCAAGCGAGGAGTAAGGATAGTAGGATGACATTTCTCATAGGGCTTGTCTGTTAGAATGGTTTTGGTTTGAGTGAATTAATCTACAACCTCAAAATCAACATATTCTCCTTCATCCGCAGAGAAAATCTTCTTTCCGTTGCTGTTAGAGGAATTTGATTGTGAGGTATGTTGTTTTGCGTTTTGCCTTGCGTCCTGCTGCTGTGTGTGGGTGTTGAAACCACCGCTGAATCCCCTGAACGGATCTGGCTGTGGTCGCCCTGTCAGCTTATACCACAGGTTTCTCAGTTTCGTATATGCAAATAAGCTAACGACGAGAAGCGGTACTAAGACAAATAGCAGCAGTAAAGCTATTATTATAAATAGTATATGCATTATTTCTTCTGTGTAGCTATTGATACTGCGATATAGGCAAGTATGATGACGCTGAAAGGAGCGTAGCAGAACTTGATGTTGTCTGTTATAATGCCGTATGTAATGCCGCTTATAAGTGCAATGGCACTAAAGATTACAAAGCCATACTTGATCTCATTTCCTTTGAATCCCCAGTGCTTGAACTTCAGGGCGAACATCGGAATCTCTGCAACAAGAAGCCAGGAACTAACCACAATGCCGATAAGAAGCAAAGGCAAAGTGTAGAGGCTATACATCATCTGTGCGCCGAATCCTTCGATGAGCGAACCCCAGAAAAGTGCATTGGCAGGTGTCGGGAGTCCGATGAATGATGTCGTCTGGCGAGTATCGAGATTGAATTTCGCAAGTCTCAGGGCTGAGAAAGCAGAAATAATGAAGGCAAAGAAAGGAATCACGGTACGCCACTCCTCAAGGAAGGAAGGGTAGTCAACGCTCCCGAGAAACGAGAATAGGATACTTGCAGGAGCAACCCCGAAAGTAACATCATCAGCCAGTGAGTCGAGTTCCTTGCCAATAGGGCTTGATACACCAAGAACTCGTGCGGTCATTCCGTCAAAGAAATCAAAGACTGCGCCAAGGATGATGAATAGCAATGCCATTTCTGGTACGCCGTATAATGCGAATACTGTTGCAACACATCCAGAGATGAGGTTGCAACAGGTTATTGTATTTGGGATATGCTTTTTCATAAGAAATTATAAAATGAACAATGAAAAATCATAAAATACGGATTACGCCTTTGGACGCAAAAAGTAATTTGTATTTTTCATTGTTCATTTTTCACTTTTCATTTATTATTTCAATCTTCCAATTATTGTCTGGTTGCCTGTGGTTGCCTGACCGAGTTTCACGTTTATCTCTGTGCCAATAGGCAGGAATAGGTCAACGCGTGAGCCGAACTTGATGAAGCCGAGATGCTCGTCTATATAGCATTCCTCACCTTCCTTTGCGTAGGTCACGATACGACGTGCCACAGCACCCGCAATCTGGCGGCATAGAATTTCCACGCCGTTATCTGTTGTGATGATAGTATCAGCCATCTCGTTTTCCTCGCTTGCCTTAGGTAGCCATGCTTTGTGGAAAGCTCCGTTCTGGTGATGCACAAGTTTTACCTTGCCATCTACAGGGAACCAGTTGGCGTGTACGTTCCAAAGATCCATGAAGATGCTCACCATGATGCGAGGCTCATGGAAATACTTCTTCTCCTCAACTTCCTGAACAACGACGATACGACCGTCGGCTGGAGCAACAACGACATTTTCCGTATCATCCTGCTCGAAATATCGAATAGGACAACGGAAGAAATTTACAACTATACAATATATAGTTACAGCAACTACTGCAAAACAATAGAAAGGAATGTGAGTCTCGAATGAACGCCACAATATAATACCGATTGCTACGATGAACATTAGGCCGTAGATTAATGTGTCAGTACCTTCTCGGTGCAGTCTGATTTTCTTGAGTTTCTTTATTCTTTTTCCCATTATTGGAATATGAGTTTCGTATTTAGCATATATAATTCCGTGCAAAGATACGGGTTTTTATCGAAAATAGCAAATTTTTTCTTTATTTTCGTTAATTTATTGCTCTTTTTGCATATTAAATAGGGATATGTAGTAGAAAATCTGTAATTTTGCGTTCTATGCAGGATTTTATTCATCTACACGTTCACACGTATTATTCCATACTCGACGGACAGGCGTCCGTCAGCAAACTCGTCGATAAGGCTGTTGCCGACGGGATGAAGGGTATTGCCATTACCGACCATGGAAATATGTTCGGTATAAAGGAACTTTTCGATTATTGTAATGGTGTAAACAAAAAGCTCAAGGCTGATGGCAAGGAACCCTTCAAACCTATCTTTGGCTGCGAGATGTATGTAGCGCACCATAACAAGGAGGATATGGTGAAGGCGAATGGTGACCTCGGTGGTTATCACCTCATCGTTCTTGCCAAGAACTTCAACGGATATAAGAATCTTATCCGCCTCGTGTCTCGTGCATGGGTAGATGGATATTACGGTCGTCCGCGAACTGACCGCAAGGATCTTGCTGCTTTCCACGAAGACCTCATCATCTGCTCAGCCTGTATTGGTGGTGAAGTGCCTAAGAAGATTATCGAGGGTGACATTGAGGGCGCTCGTGAGGCTATCGAATGGTATCACAGCATCTGGGGCGATGACTATTACCTTGAGTTGCAGCGCCATGAGGTAACAGATCCAAGTGTTATGGCTAACCGAGAGACCTTCCCTCTTCAGCAGAAGGCAAACCGTGTGCTCATAGAACTTGCAAAGGAGTATGGCATTAAGTTGGTATGTACCAACGACTCCCACTTCGTTGATAAGGAGAACGCGGAGGCTCACGACCATCTTCTCTGTCTTTCCACGGGCAAGGATCTTGATGATCCTAACCGTATGCGCTATACAAAGCAGGAGTGGTTCAAGACCAAGGAGGAAATGAATGCTATCTTCTCTGATGTTCCAGAGGCTCTTAGCAACACCATCGAAATTCTCGATAAGGTAGAAACCTATAACATAGAGAGCGACCCTATCATGCCGTTCTTCCCTATACCAGAGGAATTTGGTACGGAAGAGGAATGGCGAAAGAAATATACCGAGGAGGATCTCTACAAGGAATTTACAAGCGATGAGAATGGCGAGAATCAGATGTCAGAAGAAGATGGTCTGAAGAAAATCAAGAAACTTGGCGGATACGACAAGATCTATCGAGTGAAGTTTGAGGCTGACTATCTTGCAAAACTCGCATACGAGGGTGCGCAGAGAATCTATGGAAGTGGTACTGCTGATAATCTCACCGCTGACAAGCTGATAAAAGGCTCTTATGGAATACCAGAGGATGTTGAGGACAGAATCCGTTTCGAGCTTCATATCATGAAGACTATGGGTTTCCCAGGCTACTTCCTCATCGTGTCCGACTTTATAAATTCCGCTCGCGATGAACTTGGTGTATGGGTTGGTCCTGGTCGTGGCTCCGCTGCCGGAAGCGTTGTGGCTTACTGTCTCGGTATCACAAAGATAGACCCTCTGAAGTATGACCTTCTTTTCGAGCGTTTCCTTAATCCTGACCGTATCTCATTGCCTGATATTGATACTGACTTCGACGATGACGGTCGTGGTAAAGTGCTCCAGTGGGTAATGAATAAATATGGTAAGGAGAACTGTGCCCATATCATCACCTACGGCACTATGGCTGCCAAGAACTCCATTAAGGATGTGGCGCGTGTGGAAAAACTGCCTCTCGAGAAGAGTAATGCCTTGTGTAAGGCTATGCCTGACCGTCTGCCTGATGGCATGAAGCCAAAGCTTGCCAACTACCTCAAGTGTACTCCAGAGCTTCAGCAGGCTGAGGCAAGTGCTGATCCTCGTGAGGCTAACACCATCAAGTATGCCAAGATGCTTGAGGGTACCGTGCGCTCAACGGGTATTCATGCCTGTGGATTCATCATCTGTCGAGACCCTATCTCCGATCATGTGCCTGTATCTACTGCCGACGACCCTGATTTCCCGGAAATCAAGACCGCCGTTACCCAGTATGACGGTCATGTTATCGAGTCAACAGGTCTTATCAAGATGGACTTCCTCGGACTCAAGACCCTTTCCGAGCAGAAGGAATGTTGTAAGCTCGTAAAGCAGACACGAGGCATTGATATCGACCTTGACCATATCCCTATCGACGATCCTGCCACATACAAACTCTATCAGGAGGGTAGGACAGTCGGCACATTCCAGTTCGAGTCGGCTGGTATGCAGAAGTATCTGCGTGAGCTGCATCCTACTGTCTTTGAGGATCTTATCGCGATGAACGCCCTTTACCGTCCGGGACCAATGGACTATATCCCTTCGTTCATTGCCAGAAAGAACGGACGTGAGGAGATTAAATATGATATTCCTTGTACGGAGAAGTATCTGAAGGATACCTACGGAATCACGGTGTATCAGGAGCAGGTTATGTTGCTCTCCCGACAGCTTGCCAACTTCACCCGAGGCGAGTCTGATGCCCTTCGTAAGGCGATGGGTAAGAAGAAGAAGGACATTGTTGACAAGATGAAGCCTAAGTTCATCGAGGGCGGTGTGTCAAACGGTCATGACCCTAAGATTCTGGAGAAAATCTGGGCCGACTGGGAAAAGTTCGCTTCCTATGCCTTCAATAAGTCTCATGCTGCTTGCTATTCATGGGTGGCATACCAGACCGCATACCTCAAGGCCAACTACCCTGCCGAGTTCATGGCTTCTCTTATGACCCGCCGTCGCTCGGACATCAAGGAAATCACCAAGCTCATGGACGAGTGTAAGTCATTGGGCATCCCTACCAAGGGACCTGATGTAAACGAGTCTATGGACGGGTTCACCGTGAACAAGAAAGGCGAGATTCGTTTCGGACTTTCTGGCATCAAGGGTATGAGTGACGCTGCCGTGCAGGCTATCATTGCCGAAAGAGAGGCTAACGGCCCATACGCTGACATCTACGCCCTCGTTGAGCGCGTACCTTCGTCTTCCATGAATAAGAAGGCACTCGAATGCCTTGCCATTAGTGGCGGACTTGATTGCTTCGGTGTTCAGCGAGAGCAATACGTTGCAGGAAATAGTGGAGGCTATACGTTCATCGATATGCTGAGCCGTTACGGCAGTCAGTATCAGGCGGCAAAGGCAGAGGCTGCCAACTCCCTGTTTGGTGATTTCGGAAGCGTGGAGATCACCAAACCGAAGCCTGTTCAGGCTCAGGAGTGGAGCGCTATTGAACGACTGAACCGTGAGCGTGAACTTGTTGGTATCTATCTCTCGGCTCATCCTTTGGATGAATATGCGGTCGTGCTGAAGAAAAAATGCAACAAGCAATGCTGCGAATTGGGTAGCGATGCTGATAAGGAAGAGCTTGCCAAGATGGATATGGTGACTGTCGGTGGCATCGTGACAGGTGTACGTGAAGGCTTCACTAAGCGAGGCACACCATTTGGTATAGTCACAATCGAAGATTATGGTGGTGCTGGTGAGATTGCCTTCTTCGATGACTGGGCGCAATGGCGTGGTATGTTCATGGAGGGTAGTTCGCTGTTTATCAAGATAAAATATGAGAAGAAATTCCCTACGAGCACTTACATCAGCAGTAAGGTTATTAGTGTGGAGTATCTGGCGAATGTACGTGACAAGCTCATTCGAAAGCTCACGCTAAGGATTAATGTTGATGACTTTACTGAGTTGGATGCCACAGAACTCCTGAACGAGATTGAGGATTCTCCGGGAGAGGTAGAGATTGACATCCAATGCCATTCTGTGAAGCTTATGCGTCCGGTAAACCTCGTCTCGCGTAGCCGTAGGATAAGTGTCAAGAAATCTTTGATGGATCTCCTTGATAACAAGCCTGCCATTGAGTATATGATCGATTGATGGGCTGTAGGTCCATTTGCTATAATCGTATTTCAAAGGGGAATATTTCACTCAGGTTTCGCAAACTCTGAACTGTCAGGAATACAGTATTATGAGTACCTTATATTAACGCCAGTTCGATGAATTGATAAAGATTTGCAACAAGTTGCTTTTAACTGACAATAATTAACGTGAGTTCGATGAAATTGTATTATTCTGATTTTCACCCTGATTTTTATTTCAGATTTTCTCAGGATTTCTAAGCGAGGAACGAGCGAAATGATTTTTTTATTCCTCACAATATTTTAGAATAGATTTTTTCATGATTT
>CADCIQ010000034.1:0-28458 GCA_902801425.1 uncultured Bacteroidales bacterium
CAAGACTGAAGTGTTAAAATCTAAAAGTGATTGAAATACAAAGGTTTAACTCTATGTGTTTTTCATTGTTTATTGTTGTTTAGAGAGCTCTAAATACAATGAAAAAATGCTTCAGAACCAATGCTTGTCACGCTATTTGGTATGGTTATAGAGGTTAGACCTGTACAACCACGAAAAGCACCATTATTGATACTTGCTACATTGTTAGGTATGATAGTGTTCTTACAACCATAAATAAGGGCATTATCGCTTTTCCTGATAATTGCATTACAATTATTCCGGCTATCATAATACATATTTCCTGATTCAACTTTAATAGATGCAAGACGAGAACAGTTTGCAAATGCAGAACTACCAATACTTGTAACACTATTAGGAATTGTGATGGAAGTAATATCTGTTTTATTTAAGAAATATGAAGGAATAGACTCCACCTCGTTTCCTATGGTTACAGTTTTTATTGAATTAGGGAATAATGGAGATGAGTAACTTGATTTCACGTTTTTCGCGCAATACACAAGATTTGTTAAATTAGTACAGTCTTTGAATGCACTATAGCTAATCTTTGTAACACCATTTGGTATGGTTATTGAGGTAAGACTTGAACAGCCAGAAAAAGCATTATCCTCAATGCTTGTTATGCTGCTTGGAATAGTAACAGAAGTAAGCCCACTACAACCAGAAAGATATAGCCAAGTCACGCTATTTGGAATAGTGACAGAAGTAAGACCACTACAATTAGAAAGAGAGAGGCTTGTGACGCTATTGGGGATTGTGATTGATTTAAGATTACTGCCACCAGAAAGAGAGAGGCTTGTCACGCTATTCGGAATTGTAATGGATGTAAGACTACTACAACCTGAAAGAGAAAGACTTTTCACGCTATTAGGAATTGTGATGGAAGTAAGACTACTACAATCATAAAGAGAAAAACTTGTCACGCTATTTGGAATAGTGACAGAAGTAAGACTACTACAACCTGTGAAACTGATCCTTGTTGTACCCTTTGGTATGGTTATAGAGGTTAGGTTAGAACAGCCTGAAAATGCTTCAGAACCAATGCTTGTTACACTATTGGGGATTGTTATGGAGGTAAGCCCTGAACAATCCTCAAATGCTCCACTTCCGATACTTGTTACACTATTAGGTATGTTTATTGAAGTAAGCCCAGAACAAGCACGAAATGCGCTAATACCAATACTTGTCACACTATTAGGTATGTTTATTGAGGTAAGGCCTGAACACCTCCAAAATGCACTAGTCTCAATACTTGTAACACTATTCGGAATAATTGTGTTCTTGCATCCATAAATAAGAACATTGTCGCTTTTTCTAATTATTGCATTACAATTATTCCTACTATCATAAGATACATTACCAGACTCCACCTTAATAGAGGTAAGACCAGAACAGGCTCCAAATGCATCGGCAGCAATCCAGGTTACACTATTAGGTATGGTTATGGATGTTAGACTTGAACACCCCCAAAATGCGCCATAGTCAATGTTTGTTACGCTATTAGGTATGGTTACGGAGGTTAGATTTTGACAATTCTCAAAAGCCCTGCGTTCAATGTTTGTTACGCTATTAGGTATGGTTACAGAGGTTAGATTTGAACAATTCTCAAAAGCTTGGGCACAGATGCTTGTCACACCATTCTTGATTATAACGTTCTTTATACTTTCTCGTTGAGAAGACCAAGGAATCTGAATAGAAGTATAATTCTTCATATTTCCAGTTCCAGAGATAATAAGCGTATTACCTTCTAATTCCCATGAAACATATGCGTTAATCGCATTCAAGCAAAAAACGCTGAGGAATATAAGTGTTAAGATCTTTTTCATAGTATAAAAAATAAAAGGGCAAAGACTTTCCGAAATCCTCGTCCTCCAATCTGGTATCGCCAAACACCGCACAAGTAGAAAAGGATACGACAAGCCCACGCCCCAAAGGGACATGAAGCTTATTGCCTTCCTGTTCTCACTTGTTTGAAATTGGCGATTTCGATCGGAGAGAACAAGAGCAAATAGCTCTATGTATTATTTATGTCGAGAGAATCGGTTGTCGCTCACCCGTAGTTAATAGAATAAGTATTAAACTATCGCGAGATACCAGTATCTGATACTGATTTCGCACAAGGGGAACGGTTACCGTTCGTCTGATTGATTCAAATGAGTACTTTCTGTTTCTTATTAATTTTTTATGGGTTAAATACTATTGTTAACACTTTCTGGGTGCAAAAATAAACAATTATTCTGAAATCTCCAAAATATTAGTACAAAATTTACAGGAATAACGTGAATTCAATGAAGTGTTCAATGAAGTGAAATTAAATCGCGCTACGCTTACTAACTTCCTCGTTATATTTTTCCTCGTCAAATGAATAGAGGATGCCTGGACGACCGTTAGCCGTCTGTTTATCGCCTGTAGGAATGATATAGCCGAGGGCTGTCATCTTTTTGTGGAAGTTGCGACGATCGTATTTCTGTTCAAGAACGGCTTCATAGATGCTTTGCACCTGCGTCATTGTGAATGTCTTGTTGAGCAGATGAAAGGCGATAGGCTCTAACCTAATCTTATTACGAAGGCGTTCAAGAGCTATTTTAAGAATCTCCTCATGGTCAAAGGCGAGTGGTGGCAATTCGTTGACGGAAAACCATTTAGCCTCCTTTGCATCATCACCTCCTTTAACGTATCCATAATCTTCCTGACGCACAAAAGCCGTGAAAGCAATTGTTATAACCCTCTCTCTTGGATCGCGGTCAACCTTTGTGAATGCCTGTAATTGCTCAACATAAATTTCTTCAATGCCTGTCTCCTCGTGAAGTTCACGAAGAGCACCTTCCTCTGCCGTTTCGTCCATGTTGAGGAATCCACCGGGGAAAGCCCAGCAATCCTTATAAGGTTCTATACCTCTTTTTATTAATAATATGTTTAGTCCTGTGCCGTCAAAGCCAAAGACTATACAGTCGGTTGTAACTGCCGGGTGTGGATATTTGTATGTGTATGGCATAATATTTTCTTTTTTGAGTGCAAAGATAATAAAATTTCTGCACAAAACAAGCTTTTTGTGTAGTTTTTACGCAAAGAAATGTTAAATATTAAGGTGTTTGTGTAAAAAGTACGCATAATATTTGGTGGTTTTGCCAAAAAAAAGTAACTTTGCGTCAGAAATACGCAATAACTTTAAATTATAGAATAACAATTAAATTTTGGAGGATTTATTATGGAAGCAAAGAAAACACAGAGAATCTACAATCTCATTATCTTAGATGCATCAGGTTCAATGACCTCAATCTATGATCAGGCACTTTCAGGAGTGAATGAAACGATTATGACTATTAAGACTGCACAGCATGATATGCCAGAGCTATTGCAGTTTCTCACGCTTGTTTCATTCTCAAATGCGGGAGAGCCTCTTGAGGTGATGAACAAACTGACACCTATCGAACTTGTGGCAAAGAAAACAAGAAAAGACTATACATTACGTGGTATGACTGCGTTGTATGATGCCATTGGTGATAGTGTGACAGAACTCAGAAATACTATCTGTAGAGAAGACAAGGCACTCGTGACTATCATTACTGATGGTGGGGAGAATGATTCTGAGAGATGGACGGAGCATAGCGTCAAGCAGCTCATTGAAGAATTGAAGGAGCTGGGTTGGGTATTTACGTTTATCGGTGCGAATCAGGATGTTGTGTATGAGGCAGGTAGGGTTGGAGTTACCAATACCTTGAAGTTTGAGGCAACTGTTGAGGGTACTATTGAGATGTTTGAGAAGGAAGGCCGTTCTCGAAGAAACTGGAACGAACGTGTTTATCGTGGTGAGAAATGTCTGGAAGAAGGCTATTTTATTGAAGAGCCACAGATAAACTCAGTTTCAGATGAGCGTATCACGTCTGAGCGTATTGACGCTCTTGCGCGTAATGAGGTGTTCGTATTTGGCAGTAACTATGAAGGAAAGCATAATGGAGGTGCTGCTCGTGCTGCTATGAAGAAGTTTGGGGCTGTATATGGTCAGGGAGTAGGCTTGCAAGGTCAAAGCTATGCCATACCTACAACTGGTAATCCTCAGACAATGGTTAGAGCTATTCATGAGTTCATTCGTTTTGCAAAAGCAAATCCGCAGATGCGCTTTCTTGTAACAGCCATAGGATGCGGAAATGCTGGTTGGAGACCTGATCAAGTGGCACCAATATTTCGTGATGCGGTTGATGTTCCAAATATCACACTACCAAAGAGCTTCTGGGCTATACTCAATCGTGCATAGGCAATATCCGTCAAGGATTATCGTTTAACTATTAAACAAAACTACAATTATGAAGAATCTGTTGTTATCTGCCGCTATTGGTGACATCTGCGGTGTACCATACGAGTTTGAAGGTCGTACAAAGGATTACGATGCAGTTGATCTATATAATCCAGAGAATACATATAGCGATGATACCGTATGTACTTTTGCTTGTGCAGAGGCTTTGCTTCATAATATGGATATGGCTGAGCGCTTGCATACTCGTTGTCGTCAGGAGAAGGGAAGAGGCTATGGCGGTCGTTTTGCTCGTTGGATAATGCGACCAGAGATCACGCCCTCCTATAATTCCTATGGCAATGGTTCTGGAATGCGATGCTCTGCAGCTGGTTTTCTGGCAAAGACAAAGGATGAGTGCATAGAGCTTGCAACTAAGACGGCACTTCCTACGCACGATCACCCAGAAGGCATCAAGGGAGCTGTTGCAACTGCACTCGCGATATTCTATGCTATGCAAGGCGAGGATAAGGATTTCATCCGTAAGAATGTTCTATATGAATACTACCCGGAATGGAAAGACAAGACCTATGCAGAGATAAAGCCTGGGTATTATTTCAACGAAACATGCCAACTTACAATACCTGCAGCCTTGATTTGTTTCCTTGAGAGCAAAGACTATGTTGACTGCATCATCCTCGCCATTTCGCTTGGAGGAGATGCCGACACGCTTGCTGCAATAGCGGGTCCTATGGCATACGCTTATTATAAGTATATGCCTCAAGAGCTCATTGACAATGCAAAGGCAAAGCTTCCACAATGGATGCTTGAACTCAATGATGAACTTGAAATATAGCTTTTTCTATAATTGGTAAGGTGGAATTTATAAATGATTTCACCTTGCTTGTTTTTCGTGTTGTTTTCACACTTATATGCTTCTGAAATTCTCCATTTCTTCGGTATAATTCGCTAAAATAATTGATTTCTGGGAGTATCAATTCTTGTGTATATTGACAAATATGCAACATTTAGTGTTTTATTGCGCAATTGTAAAAATCATTTCATGGTATAATTCACAAACTTTATGGAACATATATTTTTGCAAAATTATGGAAAACTTTATAATTTTGCACTCATAAATCAGAGACATCCACCGCTCTGTGAGCGATGTTGATTATTTCTTTCGTGCGAGGATGCTGATGCACGTTGCACTCAGAAATCAGAGGCATCCACCGCAAAAGAATGATGTTGATGATTTTTGTGTAATATGTTTTAAGGGGATAAAACTTCTTTTTGGTTTAGGGGAGCTCAGACGGTATAGAGCTAAGGTAAAAAAGGTTGTATTAATTTTCAGGTAGCAGAGGAACAAAGGTCAATATCAAGCTATACGCTGATATTGACCTTGTTCTTATTTATTCTCACATGTTTTTAACGTAGGCTCGATGACATGTGCATTTTGAGTGCTTGAACAGACAATAATTAACGTGAGGTATTCGTTTATACTCATCAAGTTGCCTTATGATTCTTAAACCGTGAATCATGGGGATTGTCTTTTCCTGACATTTTTTACTATCTTATGCCTTATTTTATAGAAAAATGCGTATCTTTGTAGCCAAAATACAAAAGAATAATTAAAACAATGGCAAAGAAAAAGGATGATGGCATAGACAAAGCCTACGAAAAAATGATTAAGAATATGCTCGAGCAACTGGAAGAACAGTCGCCTGGCATTATATCAGAAATGAATGATAGAATAGAAGAGCGCAAGGAGGGTAACGGTCCGCTGGTGCTCGATGAACTGACGGAGTTCGAGAGTAATAAGCATGAAGTTCCCAAGAAAAAGCCAAGGGATTTCAAGACACTTCCTTCGTATGTGGATTTCTGGAATAACTATGACGGTATGCTTCTATCGGAAGAATATGACCAGTTTACCAAGGGATGCGAAAGGCATGTCAAGGACAAGAATCGACTCGCTGCTGACATCAATATGTTCATTGAGTCTGTACCTGTATTCTATTCTGATAAAGGCATCCTCGGCTCCGAAAATATTCAGATGATTGCTGCTGCCATTGCCAAATACAAACTGGATGCCTGCAAACTGCCATTACTTGGCTTGTTGAGATGCGAGGACTTCGTCATCAAAGATTGCTTTACAGATGATGAGAGTACGGCCATGAATATCTTTGCCGAACTATGCCACGAGTATCTTGATGAACTGTTTGACATTGCTACAGACGATAATGTGATGCCGTATGCACGCGGCATTGCCATTGCTGCCATTGCCAAGAGTCAGAAGTATTCGCCAAAGGATGTCCTGTTGATAACCGGATTGCTGAGAAAGGTTATCGAGACCTATCGTGAACGCGCAAAAGCAGACAGGAAGGTGTCTGTTGCGTTGATTCGTGCCACATCCCTCATTGCAGCCAGAATGCACGTCAAGACTTTGCTACCCCTGATTCAAGAAACCTACAAGAAACTCCGCATCAGCAGTAAGGGATGTGGAGCCATAAGCAAGGTTGAGCAAATAATGGATGACGAGGAAAAGCACTTAGGCGTTGACGAGACAATCGTTGAAAATTTAGAAAGACTCATCGAATTTCAGACTCGTTTTGATTTTAATTTTGATGAAGATGAGGACGAAGACGAATTCGACGATGAGGAATACTTCGATGACTATGAGGACATTGATAACGAATGGGATGATGATAAGGACTGGGAAGATGATAAGGAATTTGACGATAGAACCGACTCCTTATTCAAGATGCCAGAGCTGAAACTTTCAGACTTAATGAAGGTGAACTTGACGGGTGGCAAACTAAGGATTCTTGGAGAGGATTTCGCCAAGGCACATCCAAAGGGCTTGGCTACCACTACCGATATGGAGTATATTGCATTTGCCAATGGTATAGTGAAGCGTATTTCCAACCTATATCCAGACCTGGAAAATCTCGACATCAAGACCATTGCAATGAAGTGCACCCTCTACTTTGAGGATGTGATTGCAGACGCTGGTATATGGCGTAGCTTTACAGAGACGATGCGCAAGATGTATGGCAAGCCTTTACCATTCTATAAGGTTGACGAAACCAACTATTACACAGACGAGCCTAACCTTGAGGATGTCAAGCTACTCGTGTGGCTTGCCCGACTCAATAGTCATAAGAATGTAGTAGCAAACCCGGAGAATGTGGCTATAATGCACATTGCAGAAGTAATTTACGACTATATGGACGAAATGTTCGAGAAGATGCCTATCAACGAGGCATTGGCAGATTTCTTCCATGAGGCAAAGTTCATAAACGATTTCTACGAAACTCGCGATGTGCTGAAATGGGCATATCTTGGCAGCTACCTATCATCTACCACCAAGGCCCTGGAGCTTCTCATAGATGCATACAATACCTACAAGGACAAAATACATGAGGATCCCTTCTATCTGGTGGAGTCAGTAGTGACATTCGAAAATGAGATCGGTCCACTGGGCTTAATGGCAAAGGATTGGGTTGGTATGATTCTTGAGTCAAACGGTAAGAAAAAAGAGGCTGAGATTGTTCGTGAGATGGATGGCAAGTTCACCGTCAACCACATCACCAGCAGGGGTGACAACCTCTTCAATATGTGTACAATAAAGCGACCAGACGGATTTGCTATGGATATAAGCAAGAAGAATTTGGACGCGTTTGCTCATGACCAACATGATTATTTCTTAGGAAGCCTCGTGAAATTCCATAACGACTGGTATCTTAACGGCATAAGTTTCTGGGACGGGAATTTAAAAAATAGGTTCGAAGAAGTTTCCAAGGAAGAAGAGACAAAGAGAAACCGTCGCATTAACGACTATAACAAGGTTGTAAAGCAGAATGGCGGTTCACAGGTGTTCTATTTCAAGGACTTTGACTCTACGATGCAGTTCGTAAAGAAGGATTTAGGCATTAATACAAACGATTTCCAACTGCCAAAAGATATTAACTTCAAGCAGAAAAATTGGGTCGTATTTTTACCAAGCGAGAAAGACCAGATGGCATTCTGTCCTAATGCCGCATCTATCGTCTGCGACCCAAGGAATCCGATGTATGATGAGAAGAAGGCAAAGGACGATTATCTGCAACTTCCACTCGACGTCCCATACACCTTTGCAGTCTATCTTATGGAGCACAATCTTCTGCCTCACGCAGGATTTGTGCATCAGCATGACAAGAAGATTGGAGAAAAGCAGTTTAGGGAGAACTACGACTTCGTCCTTCGTTGTCTGAATAACTAAATGCTTTTATTTTTTAATTTATCGAACTGGCTTAATATCAAAAAAAGACTGTCTCACGCCGTGAGACAGTCCATAACAACAATATTCATTAATTAATCGCTATTTGATCTCGATACACTGACACTCCTTTGCCTTCTCCTCTGGAGTCATCTTGGGAATGTCGATGCAAAGTACACCATCGGTCATCTGAGCCGTGATGTTCTGCTTCTCTACATTGTCTGGCAGAGTCAGACGCTGCTCGTACTTACCGTAACTGAACTCGCGACGGATGTACTTCTTCTCCTTGTCCTCATCCTTTGCATCGTTCTTCTTCTCCATGGCAATAATGATATCGCCGTCAGAGATTGAAACATTGAAGTCGTCCTTTGTCATTCCAGGAGCAGCAATCTCAACCTTATACCCCTTATCATCCTCAGAAACATTGATTGCCGGAGAAGTGCTGTGGAACTGTGGCATTATCCAACTGTCGTTGAAAAAGTCGTTAAACAAAGAAGGGAAGAAACCCTGATTACTTGTTTTAGCATAAATTGGTAACATAATTAAGTCCTCCATTTTTTAGATGTTAATAAATTAATTCTAAAAAGGTAACGGATCTGCCTCATGTCAACTGGGTGTAGGTCTTAATGCCTTTCATCCACGTTAATGCAATCAAAATGCCAATGCCACACTACTGACACGCTATGTCAGTCCATTTAAACTATCGTAACATCCATTAAATATACTACTGCGAAAATTAAACTAATTAAACTTCGTTAAACTTTGGGTGTCAGATTGTTATGACAAAATGTCAATGCTAATACTATTCAGGATTATTAGTCATTTCCTCTGCCACCATACCAATCTTATCATCTGAAGGCAAGGAGTATGAGAAAACGGGTTTCGTACTTCTATCCTTTAGGAATATGCTATTCAGCGTGAAGGCGACTCGTTTGAGAGTTTCGTCCCTGAGTTTGGGTTTAAGTTCGCACTCCCATATCGTGATGCAATGCCAACCCATTTCCGCCAATCGCCTCTGTACCTCAACATCACGCTCCCTGTTACGTAGAATCTTCTTTACCCAGAAAGCGCGGTTAGTATGTGGAACCTTGCAACAATCGGAGTCCTCAATCTCGATATTGGAAGTATCAGAAGTAATGGTATGGATGCCGTGTCCGTGCCAAAAACAGCCGTTCACGAACACGCACGTTCTATATTTTCTTAGCACCACATCAGGCTTCCCTGGCAAGCGAGGATGATTAAGCCGATAGCGAAAGCCATTAGACCAAAGAAACTTCCTGACGACAATCTCAGGCTTAGTGTCTTTGCCCTTGATTGCCGCCATATTTCTACTTCTTATTTCCTTGGCACTATCCATTATTCGAATGTTGTTGTTCTTCTTTTTAGGCTAAAAGCTTTTTGATATACATATTCCTTGTGTACCCACGTCTATCAAAGACATTATGCAGAGTGAAGCCTGATTTCATAATAAGATGATTACTTATGTTATCTGGGTGGGCGGTAGCAAGGAGGAAATCAAGGTTACTTGTCTGGATGTATGATTGGAGTGTATCAAACAGTTTGTTCATTAGACCGTTTCTGCGCAGGTCCGGACGCACCATAGCCTCTCCAATCTCTGCTCCGTTGAGAGAATTGTATTCGTTGGGTAGTTCCTTGGCATAGTCGCGGATGTCATGAAATAGTCCGAGCGTTGCAACTAATGTGTTGTCAAGGAATGCACCTAAAACCACATCATTACTATCATTGCGGAATGTTGCATCAGCCTCTTCCTCTGTCATCGGGATTAGGAAATCTTTGTTTTCTAACGCATCCACGACTGCATGGGTGAGGTTTAAGAACACCTCTCTGTCAGAGGGTGTTAGTTCTCTTATTGTCATATTTTATACGTTATTTGACTGGTTCGATATGCAGCATAATATGCGTGCCAGAGCCGAATTCAGCTTTCAGGGCATGTTCTATTGCGGTGGCATGTCGGTGGGCTTCCTCAAGACTAATATTTCCAGGAAGGCGTAGGTGCATCTCTATTGCTATGATACTGCCAATACGACGAGTGTGGAGGTTATGGATATCACTTACCATAGTATCTCTATAGACAATCTCCTCAATCTTATCTTCTATTTCCTTTGGAAGACTCTCTTCAAGGAGTTCGCCTGAAGCCTGCCGGAGAAGTCGGTATGCTGCGATGAAGATGAACACGCTCACTATGACGGCTGCAATAGGGTCGAGTACGGCAAAGCCATTGCCAAGGAGCACGGCTCCTCCGATACCGAAGGCTGTGCCTATTGATGATAAAGCGTCACTTCTGTGATGCCACGCATTGGCTTCGAGTGCCTGAGATTCAACTTCAAGTGCTACTTTCTTCGTTACGCGGAACACCCATTCTTTCAATAAGATACTGACGATGGCTGCAACCAAGGCTATCATCTCAGGCGATTCTATTTTCTCTCCGTTTATCACGGCAATAATCTTCTCCAAGCCATTCCATCCAAGCATGATGGCAACCACCACCAAAGCCATACCGATAATGGATGTAGCAATGGTTTCGTACTTGCCATGCCCATAGTCGTGGTCTTTGTCCGCTGGTTTGCTACTGAGCTTTACGAGTACGATGACCACGATGTCGGTGAGGAAATCACTAAGCGAATGCACGGCATCAGCTATCATAGCAGCGGAATTGCCAAGTATTCCTGCCACGAATTTCAATACGAGCAGTACCATGTTTACGATACTGCCAGTAAGAGTAACTCTATATATTTTTTGATTGCGTGTCATAGATTTTCCTAACGTACCATTGATACTATGGTTCCGGCAAGAAGAATAGCGATAAGGACGATGATGACGGCAAGGAGAATGCACGTCCATTTGAGCCATTTCAGCAAGCGTTCTACCTTGCCATTAGCATTGATTCCGAATTGCTGAAGGCAGTTTAGGGCAGCCGACGACGTGATGAGCATATCATCAAGCCACCCGACAAATGGTATGTCGGGGATGAAATCAGCAGGAATCACATCATATAATATGGATGCCCCAAGCAATAGTAGAGATGTTATCTGCTTTCGTGTCATATTTTTACTTTATAGACAATTCTGAAACTGCCTTCGTTGTAGCTTGTGCTTGTTATTTTGAATGTGCCTATCTCTTTAGTTGATTTCACATGACTTCCAATACATGCGCAGATGTCATAATCGCCAATGCGGACGATGCGGAGGGTTTCGCTTGCATCTTCTGGAAGTTTGTCGAGTGCTACACCTTCAGGGATGTTGTCTCGGGTAACGAACTCAAAGGTGACGGGCAAGTCCTGTTGTATAAGTTCGTTCATCTTACGCTCAATCTCTGCCACTTGTTCGGCAGTAGGGCATGAGCTGAGGTTGTAGTTTATCTTTGATTTCTTACGCTCGATATGAGCATTCTTTGAACGCTCACATCCGAACATCCTTATCATTGTCTGGTTGAGAAGGTGTTCGGCTGTATGAGCTGGTTCATATTCTTGCTTGTTATGTTCGTTTAATGTCAGTTCTTTTTCCATATCTATGTTGCCTTCAGCCTTAGGACTTCCATTTAGTATTATTACTTTCATTTTTTGCTTGTTAGGGTTTAGAATGATGGTTTACAAGTGTATGTGAATCTGCGTATCTGTGCATGGGATAGGGTAGTGCGGAAACCGAAATAGCCACGAGTAAGTGGGGTAGGGTCTTGGTATTCTACAATCACCTCTCCGTCAATGATATATCGAATGCATCCGTTTATCTGTTCGAGACGTATATGATACCAGTGGTTTTTCTTTAGAAGATGTGGGGAGTCTGTATGTTCTATGAGTATTGTCGGACGGAACTCCGTGTTCTTTATTCCTCTCTCATCGCCTGTGTATCTGCGAAAGCGTGTAGTTTTGTTGTGGTTTCCTCCGAAGCCCATATAATAAAGACTCAGAGCATATTGTCTTATGAATATTCCTTGTCGTTCAGGAATGCCTTCCAATGGGTTCTGGCTCTCTTTATGTGTATCTGATGCCATCCAGAAACAATTAAGGTCGGAAAGACGATTCCACGGTTCGCTGTTTTTGTCTTCTACCACAATACGGGCATCATATTCTATTATGGTGTTTCCCTCCATACGTTCATTATACCACAGCGTCATGCCTTTTGGCGAAACGATGTCGATGATGCTATCGGATAGGGTAGCGACGCTCGTTTCGGGACTTTCTGCTTCTATGCTCCAATGGTCGAGTATGTCGGCCTTAACAAGATTGGGGAGTAGGGTAGAGATGAATAATGATAGTAGGAGCTTTTTCATGTACTATGTACTATTTATCATTTACAATGTACAATTTGTACAATAACTTGCATAGTTGATAAGTCTTGTGAACAAAAAAGTACATTGTAAATGGAAAATTGTACCTACAAAGTGGTTGTTTTATTAAGCAAATATGCATCGAGAATAACGGCAGCCGCCATAGCCTCTACGATAGGTACTGCACGAGGCAGAACGCATGGATCATGACGGCCACGAGCCTTGAGGACGGTAGCATTACCTTCCATATCCACGGTGTCCTGTTCCATAAGGATTGTTGCAACAGGCTTGAAGGCTACACGGAAATAGATATCCTCGCCATTTGACAAGCCACCTTGTATGCCACCGCTATGATTTGTCTTGGTACAGATATTGCCGTTTGCATCCGTGGTGAACACGTCATTCTGCTGAGAGCCACGCTGATTGACACCGGCAAAGCCCTCGCCATATTCAAAGCCTTTAACGGCATTGATACTGAGCATGGCATGACCAAGAACTGCATGGAGCTTATCAAACTCTGGTTCACCCAGCCCTACAGGGCATCCCTTTATGACACAGGTAATTACGCCTCCGATAGTATCGCCTTTTTCCTTGACCTCAGATATGAGAGTCTCCATCTTAGCAGCCTTTTCAGGGTCCGGACAACGTACAGCATTCGTCTCTGTTATGCTGAGATCATATTTCTTATAGTCACGCTCAAGACAGATGTCGCCAACCTGTGAGGTGTATGCCTGTACGCTGATGCCTAACTGCTTGAGAGCGAGCTTGGCAAGTGCTCCGGCTACACAACGTCCGATAGTGATTCGGGCAGATGTACGACCGCCACCACGATGATCACGGATGCCGTATTTCGTCTGGTATGTGTAGTCAGCATGAGACGGACGGAATGTGCAGCGCATATTCTCGTAGTCCTGTGAATGCTGATTGGTATTGCGGACAATGAATCCGATAGGGCAGCCTGTTGACTTTCCTTCGAACACGCCAGAGAGAATTTCTACCTGATCTGCCTCATTGCGTGATGTGGTGATCTTGCTCTGTCCGGGACGACGGCGAGAAAGCTCAGACTGTATGAAATCGAGGTCGATATCGATACCGGCAGGCATTCCGTCAACAACGCCACCAACGGCAGCACCGTGACTCTCACCGTATGTCGTGACCGTGAATAGTTTTCCGAATGTATTCATGTATCTAAATGAAAAATTAAAAATGAAAAATTATAAAATACAAGTTACATTTATAAGTGAATAATTAATAGTGAAAAGTGAATAATACAAATACTGGTAGCCACCAGAACGAAGTTCACACAAGGGCGTTAGCCAGTATTAAGTATTATTATCTATTCGTTTTATTCACTATTCACTAAAATACAAACTTGTATTTTTCATTTTTCACTTTTCATTTTATAATTTACTTGCAGTCGCAGCCTCCTTCGCAATCGCAGTCACCGCCTCCGCAGCCACCACAACCACCGTTGCAACCGCCACCGCAGCCACCACAACCGCCGCCACCGGCCATGTGGTTAATCATAGCCTGAATCTCACCGTTTGTAGCCTCACGAGACTCAACAACAGAACCTACGAAGTTCAGTTCCTTACCAGCCAGAGGATGATTCAAATCCATCTTAACGGTATTCTCTGAGATTTCAAGAACATGACCCATAAAACGGTTTCCATCCTGATTCTGCAATGGTACGATAGCATCTACATAGATGTGCTCATCGTCAAACTTACCATCGATACAGAACATATCCTTGGCAAGGTCAAGGACGCGCTCTGCATAGTAATCGCCGTATGCGTCATCCTTTGAGAGTGTGAAATCAAACTTATCGCCAACAGCCAAAGGAGCGATGGCATTCTCAAAGCCTGGTATAGTCATACCGAAGCCGCTAAGGAAACGGAATGGATTTCCAGCGGAAGTTTCTTCCTGAAGAGATTTCTCACCATTCTCAACTACGTAGAGCTTATAATCTACTGCAATGCTTTTGTATTCTTTATTATCCATTTTATATATAATTGTATATTTTGGTGCAAAGATACTAAAAAATAATTACAAAACCGCATTATAATTAAAATTTATGATGTGCTGAGAATTCAATATTTCTAGAAACTCTGGGGAATGTTAGGAAATATTGGATTTTCAGCCATTTTGAGGGTTGTACAGATTATGAGCCCTTTTATATTAGAATACCTATTATGATAAATAGAGAATTAAAGACTATTACGAGAAGATATAAAATGCCCCATCACACAGTCCGATTCCAGACTTTAACAACGTGTGATGAGGCTTGAATGCTAGTGGGACGGCTTGGGAAACTCCCGCGCACTACTGTTCAAGACTGCGAGGGCAGAAAGCCCGACACCTAACAGGGCAGTCCGTAAGGGCTGTTATTCGGTAGATGTGTGATTAAAGGAGCGCTGTAAGTGCGACACCTGAAGACTTTAGATGTCGGTCCTACAGACCTCATCTATCTAATATCGGCAAATATAACAGCCCTTACGGACTGCCCTGTTAGGTGTCGGGCTTTCAGCCCTCGCAGAATCCCCCCCCTTGACAGTTTGACAGATTGACAGATGACAGATTTTTGACAGTAAATGATTATCCGCAATTACATGATAACGCCCTATCACTTAATTGCGGATAATCATTACCTATTTCCCCATTAATTCCTCCACCTCTTCCGCAGGAATATACTGTTTCAAGGCCTGTAAGAATGGATTGAAACCAAGACATTTTTTCAGCACCTTACCATCAGAATCGATAATGACAAAGGCTGGGAATCCGGGAACATCATATTTACTGATGATATCACGGGCAAACTTAAAGTCGTTCCAATCATGCCAACTAACCTCTCCCAATGGCTTCTTCTTCCAATCCGTCAGTCGGTCAGCAGAAATGGTAATCATCTCAAACCTATCCTTATGTTGCTTATAGAACTTCTCTAAGATTGGTTTTGCCTGCTGACAAGGGCCACAGCCTAATGAACTGAATTCCAGAATAGTATATCTTCCTTTTCCTAAGAATTCATTAAGATGATGAGGTTTATTGTCATAGTCGAACAATTCAAAATCAGCCATCATGTCACCTTCCTCCACATAATCGCCCTTTACCGTCGCAGACTTTGCCCTACCCCTCTCCTCAATATCTTTTTTATTCTTGATTTCACGAGCCTTTTCCATCTCGGCAACATCAACCTCTGGCTGTGCATCAAGATTGCTTATGTCATACACCCAAACGTGAGGTTCCTTAGGATGACGCAAAAAGCAATCATCAGAGAACAGATACAACTTCTTTCCATCAGCCGACAGGAAAATACGCTGACCATAATGATCAAGATAAAGAATCTTCTTCTTGTTTCCATCCCAATCGTATAGCTCTACTGCGTTTCCGTAAATCTCGAATGAAAAATCCTCAATAGGCAATTTCCCATAGCAATGTCCATCAGGATCAGAATCAACGAGAAGCAGAAAAATATTCTCTTCATTGGCAGCAACACGCAATTCCTCAGAGTTTCGCGACAACGTAATATAGTTATTATTTCTATCTGCCTTATAGTCAGAATATACTTTATACAGTTCCTTTACTACATTTACCTTGTCCTTGTCAATGGTGAAAACAAACGAGTACCTTTCCCTGCCACCATTGAAAAGAAAACGCCCTTTACCATTGGTATATAGTTCACTATAAGCTGTATAAATACTTGTCTTCACAATATCCGGCACATTAACACCATCCTCTGGCCAGTAATCCAGAGGAAAGACCTTCTGGTTCTTGTAATCCATGATGGAAAATATATGCCTATAATCTTCTTTTGGAGTACCAGCAATAAGAATCGTAGAATCAGATGCAGCAACGAAAACATTTGAAAAGTCATGAAATGTTCTCAAACGTGATAAATCATACCTCTTCCAAGCCGAGTAATTCCTTATATCCGCAATGCTTTTTGCATTTGGGATCACAACCATTTCCTTTAGAAAAAGGGCATAGCCACTTTCAAAATTCAACGTAAGAATGGAATTTAATGGTCCCTGGGCATATTTTGCACGAGTAGAAAGCTCGTTCTCTGCAGATCCTTTCTTGGCAAAATGCTCTTCTTTTGCAAGTTCAGTATCCGTTAGTTCCGTGAAATAAAAGTTATCGTTATCATTGGCTATCATTCTATTTCCGATCTGGATTCTTGGATAGATGGTGTTTGGATTGGAAATGTTGTATTTCACTTCCTTTCCCGTCAGTTTCACACCACGCACATTTTTGACATTATTACCTGCCCATGATGTCAAAAACATCAAGAAAGAAATAGATAATGCTACCAAAACCTTCATATTGTTTTTTAGATTTATCATTGTTCTGTTTAGTTTTACACGCTTACTCTTGATTACGGATTTTCGGTTTGCTTAGCAAAGTAGTAGAAAAAAAATAAATGTTTGCCTCTTGCTGAACCATTTTCGCCCATCTATCGCCCATTGGACATGGGCTTCACTATGGGTTTACTACGGAGTAGTAGAGGACTTTTTGTCTGTAAGCATCGGCTTTGGACTTTAGCCGATGGGAAATCTTCAAAGCAATTCTCGTCTTGTCCTTCGATCGAGTTGTTTCGTTGATTTCCGAGTGAGAACGTGCGTAGCACCTCGCACGACCTTTGGTTTGACGAGTGCAAAGGTACAAATATCTTTCCATTCCTGCAAGCAAAAATAAAGAAAAGTGATTTTCTGTAATTTTTACAAACGCATAACACATTGATACAATGCTCTTTAAGATGAAAAAATTCTAAAAATTATTGCACATTATAACAAATGAGTCAAAAAATCTGTCATCTGTCAATCTGTCAATCTGTCAAATGTCAATAGGGGGGATTCTCGCGCTAAAATCACTATATAATAAAAAAAATATATTTATATATTTTTTTTATTATAGGGAAAATCTGCGCCCCCTACAAAAAATACCCCCCTACCCTTTTCTTGACAGATTGACAGATGACAGATTCGAGTTGTTATGGTGCAGATGTAAATTCAATAACAGATTTCCGTTTGATGTTTCTTGGGTGATTTTTTGATGTTAATATATTGTATTTCAGATAATTCTGCATTTACATGGTCAAAGCAAAAATCTGTCAAATGTCAATCTGTCAAACTGTCAAGGGGGGTATTTTCGTTTCCACTGTGTGGAGCTACGTAAATTTCCGTGAATTAAACGTGAATTATCCATAAATTCTTTTCATTGAAAATTTATGATAATTTATGGTTAATTGGCTTTCCCTTCGGCCGCCGAGCTGAACCTTCACGGATAATTCGTGTAGCTAAGCGCAGCGTTTGAATTAATCATTTCTCAGTCAAAAATCTGTCATCTGTCAATCTGTCAAATGTCAAGGGGGGTATTTCGTGTTTTCTTTGATTCGTTCCGCTTATGTCTTGATGGTGGGATGAGATTCTAAACCTATGATGGTATGCCACTTGGCATTATTACAATTCTAAACGAAATTGTCCCCTATTCTAAGAACTCTCAGAACAGGGGACAAAAAAAATTGATTGTCTCACGACAACCAATCTTTATTAACCTTAATAATCTAATACCATGAAAAACACGATGCAAAGGTACGAAAAAAATCCGTATTTGCAAGAGTTTTATATATTTTTCTTTTAGAATTTTACATTAATTAAATGTTTTACCGTCCCATTTAAGGTTCGTTTGCAGAATCGTGGGTAAAAAAGACTTTTTCTCGTCTGAACTCATTAACGGCATAGAAAACTCAATATTAAGTTGTTTTGAGTCTTTTTTGTCGATACTTGCTAATGTCATCTTGATTTCCTGAGTATGGACGATTTCCTCGAAACGAGTCTCAGAAATGCTATCAGGTCTTATGAGTTTAGCCTTGTCTGTTAAGTCAAGCTTAGAAACCAAAGTCCAGTTTTTATCGTATATTTTCACATCACTCTCTCCTTCCGGACCTTTGTATGTGGAAATGACGCAGAAAACAGAATCTCCTTCGGTTGGTAGCGCAGCGTATTCCTGGGTAAGTGTATTTGACGGATGAAATACGATGAGATCATGATTTAGATGTGTGATGCTAATATTGCCACCATAAGTGATATTCATTGTGCAACATGTATCTTTCGATGAATCTGCGCTCAAAAGTAAAGCCTCCCTATCCAGTTTCTTAATGTAAGGCTGGATGCTATCAGGAGTATCAATGAAGAATTGCTTAAGACTCTGTGCCTGTGCAGCAATTGCGATTACCGAGATTGATATTATAGAGAGAATTCTTTTCATATTTATTCGTTTTTATAGGATAACTATGGTATTTACCCATAACCTTATTATATAATTAGAATGCTATATTACATTTTTTTGATGATAATTGCAAGTGTTTTGATGAAAAATAATTACCTTTGCACGCAAATAATAAGTATTCAGCAGTGAAGAAGGTTGTATTATTCATATTTCTTGCCCTTTCTCCCCTATCTGTCAATGCACAGACGAAAGAGTCGGAGAAACTTGGAAAGGCGATAGAATATTTCGGTGGTCAGAAGTACCATGAGGCTCTGATCCTTTTTGAGGGATTGGCCAGAAAGTATCGTCTGAATCCTCGTTTCTATGCCTATATGGGCGTTTGCTATTTCAAGGAGCAAGACTACCCTCACGCTTCGGAAGTACTTGATAGTATCATCCCTCACATAGAGCCGTTTCCACCTCATGAGCGTGCAATATGCTATTATTCCTGTGCAGAGAGTCATTTCCTGCTTGGCGACTACCCTACTGCCCTCTCCTATTATGAGATGACTCTTCCTATTGCATACGAGCGTGAAAAAGGTGATATCTATTATCGTATGGGATGCTGCGGAATGATGATGCAGTCAGATTCTATCCAGATAGAGAACTTCAAACTTGCCAATACTTGGTTTGAGAAGGCTGACATGACCATTCCTGAGACACGCGCACGTAAAAAGCAGACGGAAGTGATGCTTAGGGCATTACTCGTAACGCATGGATTGAGCGGGACGGATATGGCTGGCAAGGAAACTCGGGATAATCAAGACCAGCACGCTGACAAGCAGAGTGGCGATGTTGACAAGTAGGAATAGTGGAATGTTTATTTCCACTGGAGCCTCAGCGACATAGTATATGGAAGGATCAAGTTTCACAATACCAGTATAATGCTGTAACAGGCATATTCCTATGCCGAGTATGTTTCCTATAATCATTCCCTTACCGATGATGAACACGGCAAACCACAGGAATGCGTGGCGTACCATGCTATTTCTTGCACCTAATGCTTTCAATACTCCAATCATCTGTACACGTTCAAGGATAATGATGAGGAGTCCGCTAATCATAGTAAATCCTGTTACGCATACCATAAGCGCAAGGATAATCCATACATTGAGGTCAAGAAGTTCAAGCCATGAGAATATCTGCGGATTCAGTTCCTCTACGGTAGCAGAACAGTATGTCTCGCCATAAGTATCAACGTGCTTATTCACTTTCTTAGTAACGGTATGTAGTACCTTATCAAGCTGATCATACTGATCTATGGAAAGTTCCGCACCTGTTGCTTGATCTGCCTCCCAGTTGTTTAGCTTCACCACGCTGTAAAGGTCGGCAAAGCACATAGTCTCATCGTACTTGGAAAGGTTAGTTTGATACACTCCACTTACAGTATATTTCCTCATACGGACGTCATCGCCTGTCATGAAATAGCCATAAACCTTAGAATCTGCGTGGAGATTGAGCTTGTCAGACATCGTCTTTGAAACGAGAATCTTATTACCGCTTTTTTCACCGGAAAACTTAGGAATGCTTCCCTCAATCATATTGCGTGAGAGGAATGCCGTATCATACTCCTCCCCTATTCCCTTGAATGCTACACCGAGGAAATCAGAGTCAGTTTTCAGGATTCCTTGCGTCATTGCATATCTCTGCACATGCTTTACACCGTCAATATGCTTCAATACATTCATCATTGAATCATTCAACTGTATAGGCTTCGTGTCAGATGTCTGCAAGGTAAAGAAGTTAGCAACGGTGATGTCACTACCGAATCCTACTACCTTATCACGAATAGTGTGCTTAAAGCCAAGTACCACGGCAACAGAAACGAGCATCACGGCAAGACCGAGTGCCACTCCGATGGTGGCAATACGAATAGCAGGGCGACTGACTTTCTGTCCGTCGCCCTCACCATTGTATATTTTCCTTGCTATGAATAATGGAAAATTCATCATTTCATGTAAATTAAATAATAAAATGAAAAGTGAAAAATGAAAAATACAAGTTACTTTTTTTCAGCGATAAGTACTAACTTGTATTTTATAATTTTTCATTTTTAATTTTTCATTTATTATTCTTCCTCCACTCTACCCGGATATGCCTCAAGTGCCTTGCGAAGCACCACGAGAGCACGCTCAAGATCATCCTTCTTCAATACGTATGCAATGCGCACTTGATTGATGCCTGCACCCGGTGTGGTATAGAAACCAGCAGCAGGAGCCATCATGACAGTCTCACCCTCGTACTCGAAACTTTCGAGACACCAACGGCAGAACTTCTCCGAATCGTCAACAGGCAACTTTGCAACAGTATAGAAAGCACCCATAGGGATTGGAGAATAAACTCCAGGGATGCGGTTAAGTCCATCAATAAGAACCTTACGGCGCTCTACGTACTCATCATACACATCACGATAGTATTCCTCTGGCGCATCAAGAGAAGCTTCTGCCACAATCTGACCAATGAGAGGAGGGGACAGACGAGCCTGACAGAATTTCATCACAGCAGCACGCACTTCCTTGTTCTTTGTGATAAGTGCACCAACACGAATGCCACACTCTGAATATCTCTTTGAAACAGAGTCAATAAGAATGACATTCTGCTCAATACCCTCAAGGTGACAAGCCGAAATGTAAGGTGAACCTGTGTAGATATACTCACGGTAAACCTCATCAGAGAAAAGGTAAAGGTCGTATTTCTTCACGAGGTCACGAATCTGATTCATCTCACGGCGTGTATAGAGATAACCCGTAGGATTGTTAGGATTACATATCATTATAGCACGAGTACGTGAATTGATAAGCTCCTCAAACTTCTCTACCTTAGGCAATGAGAACCCTTCATCGATAGTCGTTGCTATGGTACGAATCTTTGCACCCGCAGAGATTGCGAATGCCATATAGTTGGCATATGCAGGTTCTGGAACGATAATTTCATCGCCAGGGTTAAGACAAGCCATAAAAGAGAACAACACAGCCTCAGAGCCACCACTTGTGATAATGATATCATCAGCTGTGACATTGATATTATACTTCTCGTAATAGCTTACAAGTTTTTCGCGATATGACTGATAACCCTGTGAAGGTGAATATTCAAGAATTGTGCGGTCAATACTCTTTAAAGCATCAAGCCCTACCTGCGGAGTCGGCAGGTCAGGCTGACCAATGTTCAAGTGGTAAACTTTTGTACCGCGTTTCTTTGCTGCGACAGCAAGAGGTGCGAGTTTTCTGATTGGAGACTCTGGCATCTCATGGCCGCGAACTGATATTTTGGGCATTTTTTTTATGAATTAATGTAAATTTATGTGCAAAGGTACGGAAAACTCTCCGTTTATCAAAATAATCTTTGCTAAAAATCCTCATAAATTATAATATAATGTAAAATTCTTCGGATTTACGGGAAAAAATCGTAATTTTGCATTCACAAGTTCAATAATATAAAAAGTAAAATGAAATCTATAACATCACAATGGTATGAGGTAAAGGTGCGTTATGACAAGATGACTGATGACGGCACCCCAAAGCCAATAACAGAACAGTATGTAGTTGATGCCCTTACCTTCACAGAGGCAGAAAGCATTATAACCGAAGAGATGTCGGTCTATATCTCTGGCGAGTTCAACATTAACGGCATTAAGCCTGCATCATACAAAGAGATATTCTTCTCTGACCTTACCAACGATGATCGTTGGTTCAAGGCAAAGCTCCAGTTTATCACTTTCGATGAGAAAACACAGAAGGAAAAGCGTTCTGCCGTAAACTATTTAGTTCAGGCACACACTCTCCCACAGGCTGTTAAATATATCGGCGATGTGATGGGACAGACAATGATTGATTATGTAATATCAAACATTGCAGAGACCAATATCCTCGACGTTTTCCAGCACAACGACGTGAAGTCAAGCAAGGAGCCTGACGCAAAGCCGGAGTATGAGGAAGCACAGTAAACTTAAATGAATAATGAATAATGAAAAATCATAAAATACAAGTTACATTTTTAGTGAATAGGAAATGAAGCTTAATGTGATTATCCACATTTGCCCGATAGCGCCCCGAAGGGGCAATGAGCACATAGCCCAGGGTAACACCCTGGGTGAATGGGAAATGTTGCTAACGCCCTGAAAGGGCAAAAGCATTTATCTATATTAGGGCTTTTGCCCTTACAGGGCGAATATACTAACTACCTTGTACATAGGGCGATGCCCTATGCTAAGTGCAGATCTTGCCCTTTCAGGGCGTATGTCAGCATTATGCGGATAATCAATATACTAAATACTGGTTAATGCCCTTGTGCGAACCTCGTTCTGGTGGCTACCTGTATTAGGCATTATTCACTATTAACTTTTCACTATTCACTTCCAAATGTAATCTGTATTTTTCATTTTTCACTTTTCATTTTATAATTTATCCCAGATGTATCCAGTAAAAGAAAATCTCCTGAAGGTGAAGCAAAGTCTGCACGAAGGCATTGAACTCGTGGCAGTTAGTAAGTTTCACCCAAAGGAATACATAGAAGAGGCATACGCTGCCGGTCAGCGTGTTTTCGGAGAGAGCCGTGAACAGGAACTCAAGCAGAAGCATCAGGAACTTCCGCAAGACATAGAATGGCATTTCATCGGTCATTTGCAAACAAACAAGGTGAAATATATCGTGCCTTACGTGTCAATGATAGAGACTGTTGATTCAATCCGCCTTTTACGAGAAATAGAGAAACAGGCAGCTAAGGTTGCGCGTGTCGTCGATGTTCTTCTTGAGCTTCATATTGCTGACGAGGAGACAAAGAGCGGCATGTCACTCGATGAATGTCGTGAATTGCTTGCTGAAGGTGAGTGGAAGACTATGTCGCACATCCGCATTCGTGGTATTATGATGATGGCAAGTAATGTGGATGATGACGATAAGATACGTCAGGAATTTATCACCGCTGCTGATTTTTTCGATGAGGTAAAGGCTAAGTACTTTGCCGATGATGAGGCCTTTTCTGAGCGTTCATACGGTATGAGTGGCGACTATATGATAGCGCAAAAATGCCGTAGCACAATGGTTAGGATTGGAACTACAATCTTTGGACCAAGAGTCTATTGAATAGAACCCTACTCCACATATTGTCCAGAACCATATGGACTATCGTAGTTCTGTATGCTGTACTGATGGCGGTTATTCATCTGCCATCAGTACAGGTATTTATTGCGAGTGAGTTAAAGGAAAAGATAGAAGAGGCTATTGGCACACGTGTTGAGATAGAGAGTGTAAATCTGGGATTCCTAAACCGTGTTATAGTCGATGGTTTTGAAGTCTATGACAAGAACAAAGAGCGTCTTCTGAAGTCTTCTCGTGTTTCAGCAAAGATAGACCTTATTGACCTTATGAATGGTAAGATAAACCTTACCTCTGCTCAGATTTTCGGTCTTGATGCTAATATTTACAAGAAAAATCCTAACGAAGACTTTAATTTTCAATTCATCGTTGATTCACTTGCATCTAAGGATACCACATCCACCGCACCACTAAATCTTCAGATTTCTTCTCTCGTCATTCGTAATGGTGCTGTGAGGTACAATTTGAGATACCTTCCACAGAAAGATAGGAAGTTTGATGTCAATCATTTGGCTGTAAGTAAGTTGTCAACTCATATAATGCTCTATGAACTAACTGATGAAGTCATTGATCTTAATGTAAAGCATCTCTCTCTTCTGGAGCATTCTGGATTGAAAATTAAGGATATACAGTTTCATGCAAAGGCGGATGCTCATAGGGCTGGCATCACAAACCTTCATATTGCCCTACCCCATTCTGAAATAAACATCCCAAAACTGAGAGCTGATTATAGCTTTAAAAACGGAAAGATTGTGGCTGACGCCCTTAATTTCAGCACAAGTCTTGACATTCCTCAGTTCTGTTTCGATGATATTGCTTGTTTTTTGCCATTCGAGACAAAGCATTTACCTCACCTTACCTTAAATGCTTCAGTTAGTGGCAGGAAAGGTGATGCAAGTTTCAAAACCTCTCTAAAAACTTCCGACAATTCACTTGAATTTGATGCAGAAGGCAAGGCAGAGGCATTTCTGACGGATAACCTTAAATGGCGTATAGAACCATTATCACTATATGCTTCTTCTTCATTATTCGAGACTATAAACGCTATCACAACTATACCTTCACAAGTAATGGCACTTGGTGATGTGGCACTTAATGGTATAGCTTATGGAACTAAAACGACAGTCTCATTTGATCAGGATATAACCACAGGAAAATGCGGTGCTATTACCGTTACTGGAGAATTTAACGGTAAGGAGATTGATACGCATATCAAGACGACAGATCTTGCCCTCGGACAGATTCTTGGCAATACGGAGATAGGCACGCTTGCAATAGATGCTTCTGCCGATGTAGTATTGAATAACGGAAAAATCTCCTCTGTTAAGTTAGAAGGACTTGTACCTCAGTTCCAGTTCCGCAATTATATATACCAGAATATTGATATTGCAGGCGAATATGCTAACGGTAATGTGGAGGGTAAATTCGCTATTGATGATCCTAATGTGCTATTAACGGTAGATGCAAGTGCAACGCTTGGCAATAAGGTTAAGGAAATAGATGCAAACATCGACCTTGAACATCTAAATCCTAAGCAGTTAGGACTGACCGACAAATGGAATAATGGTGTGTTCTCTATGCGTTGCAACACCAACCTTCACGGTAGTAGCATAGATGATATTGTGGGATATGTTGATATATCTAATCTGAAAATGATTGGTGGTAATGTGAAGGCTGACGCTATGCCTGATAACCTGTTTGTGCAGAATATTCATATCAGCTCTACACGCAATGGTGACTCTGAGCGACAGATATCTATTGAGGGTGATGATGTCAAACTCCTTGTCAAAGGAGATTTCACCCCATCACAGTTGCATAACACGGTTATTGGTCTTGTTCAAACGCATCTGCCGTCTCTTCCTGGCATTGGTGACAAGGTATCAGGAGCTGGTAATGTAATAATAGATGGTCAGATGCTCTCTACGGAGTGGCTTCGCAAGTTCCTTGGTGTAGATATAGATCTTCACCGTCCAGCAACGCTTCAGGGCTATATTAACGGCTATACGAAGCAGGCTAACCTCTTCCTTGATGTCCCTTCTGTCAATGCTTTCAGTCATGAAATGGAGAGTGTGCAACTGCTGCTCTGGACACCAGAAAATGATCTTTGCGGAAGCATCTCTATGCAGATGATTGACAAGGAAAATGCTCCGTTCAGTCTTGCTCTTGAAGCTAAGGCTAATGATGATAGGCTTACAACCAGTATTGTATGGAATAACAATCGTGAAAGCATCTTCCGTGGAAAAGTGAACCTTAAGTCAAGTTTCGTCACTTCTCCCCTCGGTGCAACCATTGCACATATAGGTATAGATAAATCAGACATACAGATTGGCGATAGTATCTGGCGTCTTCATTCCCGTGATATTGCATATACGGAAAATCGTCTTAGCATTGACCATTTCGCATTCGAGAACGACTATCAGCATATTTATATCAATGGCGTAGCCTCTAAGTCGTCATCCGACTATCTGATGGCAGACCTCAAGGATGTCAACGTGAGTTATATCCTTAACCTCGTAAATTTCCATTCCGTTGAGTTTGGAGGCTTTGCCAGCGGTCATTTTTCTGGTCATAGCATCATGTCTTCTCCAGAGGCTTCCGGGCATCTTGATGTGGCTGGTTTTACTTTCGAGGAAGGTAGAATGGGCAATCTTCATGTGGATGCAAAATTGAATAACTCAAAGAAACAGATTGACTTAGATGCATACGCTGATGAGGATGGCAAGACTCTTCTAAACATCGGCGGATTTGTGTCACCACATCGTGAAGAACTCGAACTCGACATAAGGACAAATAATGAGCATCTTGACTTCATGCACTCGTTCTGTGGTTCTTTCATGAAAGATATAGATGCCACAGGTTCAGGTCGCTTACGTCTCTTCGGACCATTTTCCGGCGTAAATCTTGAAGGACAGATGATCATTGACGGAGCCTTGACAGTTTCTTCACTAAACTGCCGTTATGCTTTTCATGGCGACACAGTTACATTTGTGCCTGATGATATCCGTGTCAGTCGTCAGCTTATTTATGACAAATACGGCAACAAGGCATATTTCTCAGGTGCTTTGCATCATAATTGCCTCAGTCGTATGACCTACGATTTCGATATTGATGCTGAGAAATTCCTCTGCTACGATTTCCGTGACTTTGGCGACTTGAACTTCTATGGCACGGCCTTTATGACAGGTAAGTGCACAATTACAGGACGTAGTAGTGAACTTCTGTTTGATGTAAAAGGTAACGTAGAACCGGGAAGTAGCATGGTATATAATGCTACAAGTCCTGATGCTATAACACGCTCTGAATTCATCAACTGGGGCTCTGCTGCGGAAAAACAGGCGAAAGGCGTTAATATATCAAATAAGAATGATGAAGAGGAGAAGGAAGTAAAGGATGTTAGCACCAATATGCGAATGAACTTCCTTGTAAATGTCACTCCAGATGCTACTCTCCGTCTGCTTATGGATCGTAATACGGGCGACTATATAGACCTTCACGGCTCAGGCGTGCTACGTGCCAACTATTATAACAAGGGCGGTTTCGACCTCTTTGGTAATTATCTTATCAATGATGGTGTATATAAGATGACAATTCAGAATGTCATTAAACGTAATTTCGATTTCCAAAAAGGTAGTAGCATAGCTTTCAGCGGAGATCCATACAATGCCGTCCTTAATATGCAGGCAAAATACACGCTGAACAGCGTTTCGCTCTCTGATCTCAACATCGGAAACTCATTCTCAAGCAACAATATCAAGGTTGACTGTCTTATGGATATTACAGGCTCTCCTCAGGCTCCTGTTGTCAACTTCAACCTTGATCCTCATACCAATAACGCTGAGGTTCGTCAGATGATTTTCTCACTCATCAATAGTGAGGAAGAGCTCAATCAGCAGGTGCTCTATCTGCTTTCTGTCGGTCGTTTCTATGCACAAGGCAACAACAATGCAAGTGCACAGGAAACTCGTACAAACCAGACTTCACTTGCCATGCAGAGTATTGTTAGCGGTACTCTCAGCCTGCAGTTCAACAACGTGCTCAGCAAGATGGTGAAGAACAACAACTGGAACTTTGGTGCTAACATATCACCTGGTGACGAGGGCTTCTATAATGCTGAGTATGAAGGCTTGCTCAATGGCTCTATGCTCAACAACCGTCTGTTATTCAATGGACAGTTCGGCTATCGTGATAAGGCTACAACTGCTAATCAGGAGTTCATTGGCGACTTTGACCTGCGCTATCTCCTCCTCCCTAACGGAAACTTTGCCGTAAGGGTATATAACCAGACAAACGACCGTTATTTCACCAAG
>CADCIQ010000034.1:28536-32503 GCA_902801425.1 uncultured Bacteroidales bacterium
CCTTCCGCACCTTGTTTAGAAGGAAGAAGAAGTAAAGTGACAAGAATGTAATGATACGGAAAGTTTATTCCAAGAGAAAGATTGATATTTCTGACACTCTTAGCAATAGCGTCGGAAAGAGTATTGTCGTTGATTCTGCCCCTGTGCTATACGAGCAGTTATTTGCTGCCGTATCTGGTGATATTGATATCAGACAGAAGTATGACATCATAAGGAATGTTTTTGCTCGCGTGATAGAGCAAGGCATAATGGATTGTCAGATTGCTTTCGTAGGATTCTTTTCAAAACTTGATTACTGCATCAAGGAATATGATGTGCCTTTGGCTGCCTCTAAGCTCATTCATCTGGCAAGAAAAGATATGTTTCCTGAAAGGAACAAGAAGCTAGAGCTGACGGAAGAGGCATTGAAAGACTCCCTGCCTCATAATCTGAAAGCAACTGCCTTACTGGTGTATTATCTGTGTGGCAAGATAGAAATTCCCTCTGAACTAAAGGCACATTTTCCGCAAATCGACAGGAAAAACAGTTGGGGAAAGTTTGAGGAGAATGTGCTTCGTGTGGTTGTAGAGAAATGGGATGAGGCTTTTATCTTTGCCACGGAAGAAAACAATGGTACAACTGTACAGATATGTTACGGCAAGGATAATAAGGTGCTTACTCGTAATGGAGAGTCCCAATGGGATTACCTGAATGATGTGCTTTGGGAAGGTGCTCAGCTTAATCTCGTGCGTGTACGTAGGGATGAGAGTGGAACGATTTTGATGCCTGAGCTTATCATTCTTGAGCCTGACTACCTCATCAACGTGACAACGATAGCCAGTTGTTTTGAGAGCTATGCAGAGTCGCCTTTCGTCAATCTCGTGAACAAGATAAAGCCACAAGCCAACACTATGCCGATACATCTCGGTAATCTTGCCGGTCAGTTGCTTGATGATACCGTTCACGAAAGGGACATAGACTTTAATGATTCAATAAAGTCATTCGTTAGTGCCAATGCGCTTAATATGATATCATGCCCTGAACTTATCAATAATTTCACGCAGTTCAAGCAGGATGCACAGATTCAGAAACGTAACATCAAGCATCTTATTGGTGAGGCTCTGCCAAATGTGATAGGCAGTTATGACAAGGGCGACGTGATTCTTGAGCCTTCATTCTTCAGCGAGGTCCTCGGCATTCAGGGGCGTCTCGACTTCCTGTATCAGAAAGACGGTGATGTTACTATCATTGAGCAGAAATCAGGCAAGGGTGAGTTTGTCAGGAACTCACCTGATCCCTCTACACCTATTGCCAAGGAAACGCACACCATTCAGGTGCTGCTATATCGTGCCTTGTTCCAGTATGAGTTCCAGACATACTCTTCACAACTGAAGCACATCATGTTGCTTTACTCCAAATATGCCAATGGCTTGTTGCTTATACCACAAAGCCCCGAACTTCTGCTCCGCGCCATAAAGATGCGTAACTTGTTGGCATGGACGGAGATAATGTATGCTAAGGAGGGTATGGATTTGCTCTTGACGCTTACCCCCGAAAAGCTGAACAAGAACGGATTGAAGGGTAGGCTCTGGGATCAGTACATCTATCCTCAGCTATCCGATCTCCTCTCCCCTATCCAACAGGCTTCTCCGCTTGAGCAAGCCTACTACCTGCGTTTCCTCCGCTTCATTCAGAATGAACTGCTCCTTTCAAAGGTCGGCAATAAGATGAAGGAACATTCGGGCTTTGCCTCTATCTGGCACGACACGCTGGAGGACAAGAAATCAGCTGGAAATATATACGACAAACTCCGTATCAAGGATTTCGTATGCGAGGATGAGGCCGTATCATCTGTCATTCTTGAGTTTACAGAGCCACAATCAGCAGATTCCACGAATTTCCGCATAGGTGACATCGTGATTCTTTATTCCTATCATCAGGATGAAGTGCCTAATGCCTGTGCGGATATGGTGATAAGGGCAAGCATCGTTGACATGAATGTGGACACTATCGAACTGAGACTCAGGAACTCACAGACGGCAAGCAAGGTGTTCGACAAGCATAAATCTCTCCCCCTTGGGGGAGATGGACGGGGGCTTCTATGGGCGATAGAGCATGATATGCTTGAATCAATGACAGGGGCATTGTTTAGTGCGATGCACGGTTTTCTTTCAGGCACAAAGGCAAGGCGTGACCTTATCCTCTCTCAGCGAGAGCCGAGTGTGGATGCCTCATTAACCATAAACGGCGAATATGGAAGGTTCAATACCCTTGTGACACGCGCCAAGCAGTCACGCGATATATTCTTGATAATCGGTCCTCCGGGAACAGGCAAGACATCTTTCGGGCTTGTAAACCTTCTGAAAGAAGAACTTACAGAGCCTGACACTAATGTGCTGTTGCTTTCATACACCAACAGGGCTGTGGATGAGATTTGTAGCAAACTGGTAGAGATAAAGCGTGAACAACCCGACTTCGACTTTATCCGCATAGGTTCCGACCTCTCCTGTTCTGAGGAATACCGCGAGTATCTTCTTTCATCACGCTCAGCAAAGGTGGAAGGAGGAAAAGGCGTGAACAATCTCATAAGGGGAATGAGGGTGTTCTGTGGCACTACGAGTGCCGTTAATGCCAATATGAATCTGTTGAGGCTCAAGCATTTCTCTCTTGCCATAGTTGATGAGTCTTCACAGATACTTGAACCGCATCTGATAGGACTCCTGACTGCTCATAATAACGGAAGGGATGCCATTGACAGATTTGTTTTGATAGGCGATCACAAGCAGTTGCCAGCCGTTGTACAGCAGTCGGTTGAAGAATCCATCGTGCAAGAGCCTGAACTAAATGCCATAGGACTAACCGATTGCCGTCTGTCTCTCTTTGAAAGACTTCTGTCGCAGTTCAAAACCGCAAACGGCTATGATGAGCGTTTCGTGTATATGCTCACCAAACAGGGACGCATGCACAAATTCATCGGAGAGTTCCCTAACATCGCTTTCTATGGTGGAAAACTGGAAATAGTGCCACTTGAGCATCAGCAATTGCCATGTAATGAGGTTGAGACAGATAACGGCATCACGAAGATGCTTTGCAGTCACCGCATATCATTCGTGGCTTCTGAACAACCGCGTCTCTCCCCTTCCGTCAAAACTAATGTCATTGAGGCTGAGATGATTGCAGCAACAGTTTATCAGATATATCTGCTCACGAAGGATAGCTTTGACAAGGACATGACGGTTGGTGTTATCGTGCCTTATCGTAATCAGATTTCCACCGTGAGGAATGCCATTGACCGGTATGGCGTTGATATCCTTCACGACATAACGATTGACACCGTTGAACGCTATCAGGGTAGCCAAAGAGATTATATCATCTATGGTTTCACCATTCATCAGATGTACCAGCTCAATTTCCTGACCGACAATGTATTTGAGGAGGACGGAATGATTATCGACCGTAAACTTAACGTGGCAATGACCCGTGCTCGTCTGAATCTTGTGATGATTGGCAACCCAAAGCTGTTGAGTATGAACGTAACCTTTAGCCGACTCATGGATTTCGTGCGCAGCAAAGGCGGATATTTCGATGTCACGAAAGACAACTACTGCAACGGACGATTCTAAATAAACGCACCTCTGGTGCAAAACTGAACCTTACCAAAGAAACTGGGCTTGCGCCCTGCATTTTTTAGAAAGTAAATTATAAGTAAATTAAACCAGTAAATTTACTGATAAGATTTATTCCTAATTTACTTTCCAAAAATAATATATTCACGTAAGCGGGCCTTTCTTGTTGGAAGAAGTATCCCCAAATTTAATTGAAATAATTGAAATTTTTGAAATCCTTCAAGTTTATCGTCAACTATTTCAATTATTTCAATAATTTCAATTAAGTAAATGTACAGAATTATTTTATATAATCAAGAATTAGAGATTTAGAGAGATTTGTCGAAGACCCACTGACCAACGGGAAGTAATTCTGAATTAAT
>CADCIQ010000035.1 GCA_902801425.1 uncultured Bacteroidales bacterium
GTGCAGTTTTACGCTCGTTTGAGAAATTTACCATGTGTGACGACCCGTGTATATGTTGTGTATATGTTTGGCAAACATATACACGCTCTTAACTTATTGAACATCAGTATAATTAGAGACGTTTTTCCCGAATGTGTATATGTTTGGTGTTTAATTCTAAAAAAAAATTACGCTTGTTAACGGCAGAAAACTAAAGCGTCATTTTTTTTGCAGTTAAATCAATATGAGATTCAACGACTTATGCTATTTTTAACAATTCCGAAGATTTTATGTAACTACTCAACACCCACTCGTAGGGGCCTTGTTTTTCTTGCGCGAATTTCCGTAAATTAACCGCAAATTAGACCTATAGGTCAGAATTTACGATTAAATTCACGTATAATTCACGGGCATTTACGTTCGCCGAAGGCAAAAATAAGGGGTGCTGAGTCGTTACGATTTTATGACGAGAAAATACTTGTGTTTTTTCCGAAAAAATAAAACACCTATCATTCTGGGGCAATTTTGTGTCTATACTTCAGGTCCGCTTTACCTCCGTTCCAAAACCGTTGTAAAGCCGTTCCAGCTCCGATAGGAAGAGCGAAGGCAAAGCGAACGTGAAGTAAGTGAAAATGTTTTTTTCAGTCGATTTTAAGAATTATCATCCTATCATACTCACCGCTATGCTATGCGATTTGCTCACATACGGATCATCAGTTATTGTCATGAGCGACTCCGAAGCCTGATTGATAGTCGTAAAGCATTTCTTCCAAGAAAGGCTCGTATCGCATGGCAGACCAGCAATGCGCTTCTTATAGTCCATCATGGCAATGGTAATGGAATAGAGTTCGGCACTTGGAATATTGCGCTGCTGTTCGGCAGTCTTGATAGTCGAGTCAATAGACTGGAGAATCTGTGTGGTGGAATTGCCTGTCATAGCCACCCTCATGTGTGAATTCACTTCGTTGAACTCGTTGCGCAGACGGCACATGAGTTCGCGGTAACTGTGATACGTCTTGTCGTATCTGCTCATGTTCATAAGAATAATAGATGTTGTGTGTCCGTAATCCCGCAGACACCGGTTAGACTTAATAACAGGCAGGTCTTCTGACTCGTCCTCGTTACAGGCATCGTCTTCCCAAGCTTATTGCTTAGTGACTTGTTCAATTGAAAATAGCATCAATTACTAATTATGAATTACCTATTTACCTTTGAAGGCGAAAGGCATGTTAATTATTAATTGTTAATTCCCAATTTTGCCAGTACGTTTGTTTAGGTTGTTTGGCTTCTGGTTATGGGGGATAAGGACTGTGTAGCTTATGGCTGTCAGACCTGTGGCCCTCAAAACTTTTAACCTGATAACCTGTTAATAGGCTTACAGCATCGGGTAATGTCTCAGATTTACACTGTGTTCCCGTCTTAGTCCTGATAGCACGTATTCTTCAGGAAACCTGTTATTGTGAAATTATTCTGTGTGCAAAGATAATGTAAATATTCCGAATATGCAAATTTTTTGTAATTTTTTCCTGTATTTCTGGCATAGTTTGAAAAGTTTGTTGTATTTTTGCATACAAATTCATAAAGTCTATGATAGAACTTAACATTGAATACCTAAAAGGGGTAAACTTTGCCCTGACCAACAATGGTATAGCCACATGCCAGTCGCTAACGATGAAGAATCTCGGAGAAGACCTTCACGATGTGTGCGTGGAGTGTTCAGGTGAATACTTCACCCTGACGAGGTCTGCCGTTATTCCTCTCCTGCCAAAGGGAGAGGTAATGCGACTGTCAGATTTCTGCATCAAGCCAGATGGCGAGAAGATGATCTCTTTCACAGAGAGCGTCAATACCACCTTCAACATAAAGGTATGGGCTGACTATGCCAATGAGGAAAACAGACAAGAGGTGTTTGCCAATGACTATGACATAAGACTGCTGGCTTATGACCAGTGGCTCGGCATAGATATACTTCCGCAGTCGCTCTCCGCTTTTGTTATGCCAAACCATCCTGCAATCTCGAAGGTTGTGGTGGATGCAGCCGCTATTCTGAAGGAAGTGACGGGACAGTCATCATTCAATGAATATCAGACACGCAATCCAGACGATGTGCTAAAGCAAGTAGCAGCCGTGTATGCTGCCATACATAAGCAAGGTATAGTGTATAGAGCCTTGCCTGCAAGCTTTGAGCAGTCAGGACAGCGTATCACCTTGCCATATCAGGTGCTTGAATCAAAGCTCGGCAACTGCGTAGAGCTTACCATTCTCTTTGCCTCCGTGCTTGAGGCTATCGGCATAAACACAGGTCTTATCATTCAGAAAGGTCATGCCTTCCTTGCCGTGTGGCTTGTGGATGACTGCTATCAGCATGGCATCTGCGACGATGCGTCGTTCATTGAGAAGAAATGCTCAAAGGGCATTAATGAGATGATAGTGCTTGAAACCACTATGGCTACCCATGAGAATACGGCATTCGACAAGGCATTGCAGACGGCAAGCGCACAATTGGCAGATATGGCTAAGTTCCAGATGATGATTGATGTGAAGCGTTGCCGATTGGAGAACTGCCGTCCTATGCCATGCCGAGTGCTGGCTGATGGATGTTGGGTGCTGGATAAGGGTGTAGAGCATGATTCATGTTCGATAGATATAAAGGAGTGTTCACGCTATGACTTGTCAAGCATTAAGGTGATAGGAGCACGAGAGCTTAGCCGTATGGATATATGGGAGAGAAAACTACTCGACTTCTCCCTTCGCAATAACATGCTCAACCTGTATCTGCGTCAGAAAGCCATACAGCTTATATCCTTTGAGGTGGATAAGCTTGAAGACCAGCTTCAGGACGGACGGGAGTTCCGCATCATAGAGAAGCCTGATGTTGATCTAAAGTTTGATGATAGCGACCGCCTTGTGCATTCACGTCTCTATCCGTCGTTGCAACCGCTTGTCGTTGATGATCTTGCTCACGACATGCTGCACACCTATCATACGGAGGCTGAGACAAAGAACACGCTGAAGAACATATACCGCGCTGCGCGTAATGCCATTGAGGAGACAGGAGCCAACTCTCTCTTCCTTGCCATAGGCACATTGCGATGGTATGAGAATGAGGTTAGCCAGACTCCACGCTATGCCCCTATACTCATGCTCCCTGTTGAGATGGTGTATAAGAAAGGTGGCTTTTTCATCCGCACACGCGATGAGGACATAATGCTCAACGTGACCTTGACGGAACTATTGCGTCAGAACTACGGCATAGACGTACCTGTGCTCTCAAATCTTCCGAAGGATAATCACGGCGTAGATGTTCAGCTTATCTTCACCATGCTTCGTGATTCCCTCAAGGAGCAGAAGCGATGGGATGTAGAGGAAGAGTGCATACTGGGTGTATTCTCGTTCAGTAAGTTCCTGATGTGGAACGACATACACAACCACCGCAAGGAGTTGTTAGAGAATAAGGTCATAGAGAGCCTTGTGGCGCAATGCCTAACGTGGCAGCCCGATCCGTTGACAAGTACGCTCAGGGAGAAGGACAAGCAGATGCGCCCTGACGAACTCGCTTTGCCTGTTGCCGTGGACTCTTCTCAGATGGCGGCTGTGTTCGAGGCAGGACTCGGACACTCGTTCATACTCTATGGTCCTCCGGGCACAGGAAAGTCGCAGACCATTACCAACCTCATAGCCAATGCCCTGTTCCAGGGAAAGCGAGTGCTCTTCGTGGCTGAGAAGATGGCTGCCCTGAGCGTGGTGCAGAGACGATTGGCAAAGATAGGCCTTGATCCGTTCTGTCTGGAGATGCACTCAAACAAGGTGACAAAGCGTCATATCCTCGATCAGTTTGCTAAGGCACTCGGCGTTACGCATATCAAGTCGCCAGAGGACTATGCGCATACGGCAGAGAAACTATATGCCGAGCGTACCAAGCTTATTGAGTATATGGAGGCTCTGCATGAGAGTAAGGGCGGTGACGGCTTCTCGCTCTATGACTGCATATTGAGATATGAATCAAAGGATTGTGATACGTGGGATGCGGATCTCACGCCAACATTCCAACACCTAACACCTACAACGCAAGCCGATTATGAGCATCTGCTTGGCGGCAGGTTCGAGTCTGTTATAAAGCTCGTAGGTCAGCCTTCACACCATGCCCTTGTAGGACTTGGCATAGAGGAAACAGACCTTGCAAATGAGAATACACTCCGCTCTTCATTACAGGATGCAAAGGCTGTGTTGGAGAATGCCCTGAACGTATTGCCGACGCTCTCAGACACAAAGAATTTGCACGATCAGTTGCTTCGTGACAACTCAGAGAATATATTCTCCCAGGATGCGGATGCCTTGCATCGTGAGTGGATGGAGGTACGTGCAAAGTGGTTCATTCCTCGCTTCTTCGCAAAGCGTTCGTTCCTTAGCAAGATGCGTCAGTTCTCGCCTTATATCATCGAGGCTGATGTGGATAAGGTTCTTGACAAGCTATCTACCTACACCAAGCAGCACAAGCAGATATGCGAGGTGCAGAGGGTAGGGGAGAAGTATTTCGGAAAGACATACGACCTTGATGCCCTGCCTTCAAAGAGCGAGATTGAGAATATGATAGCTATGCTCGGTCAGTGGAGCGAGAATCTCGGCGGCTCACGCGACTGGTATCAGTGGTGCCAGTTCCGCAAAGAGGCAATAGAGAAGGGACTATCTTCACTTATTGACATCATTGAGCATAGGGAGGTGGATGCAAGTAAGGTGCTCGACATGACGATGAAGACAATCTTCATGCAGCTTGCTAAGAAGAAGATTGGCGAGTCGGCTGTGTTGCGCACCTTTGAGGGCATGATATTCGATGAGACAGTTTCGCTCTACAAGAAACTCACCGCCGATTTCCAGATGCTATCGCAGAAGGAACTCTACGCAAAGCTTGCTGCGCGTGTGCCTCGTGTTACTGACAATATAGACAGCAGTAGTGAGATAGGCTTGCTGAACCGTAACATAAGCAATGGAGGTCGTGGACTTTCATTGCGTGACCTTATGGATCAGATACCAACGCTCATGCCTCGTCTATGCCCATGTATGCTTATGAGCCCTATGTCCGTAGCTCAGTATCTGTCACTTAATCAGGATAAGTTCGACCTTGTTATCTTCGATGAGGCTTCGCAGATGCCTACATCCGAGGCTATTGGAGCTATTGCACGAGGTAATGCGTTGATAGTAGTGGGTGACCCGAAGCAGATGCCACCAACAAGTTTCTTCTCTTCAACCAACGTGGATGAGGAGGAGGCTGAGATTGACGATCTTGAGAGTATCCTTGAGGATTGTCGCACGCTTGAGATTCCTTCGCTTCAGCTCAACTGGCACTATCGTTCACAGCATGAATCGCTTATCGCATTCTCTAATAATGAGTATTATGATGGTTCGCTTATCACCTTCCCTTCTGTTGACGATCAGCAGACTAAGGTCAAGCTCGTGCCTGTGGATGGTGTTTATGACAAGGGTGGTAAGCGTTCAAATAAGGCTGAGGCAGAGGCGATTGTTAATGAGATAGAACGCCGATTGAAGGAAACAGGCTCCCTCCCTACGGGGGAGGGCGGGGGGAGAGGCTCCAGCATCGGCGTAATCGCCTTCAGTGTTGTTCAGCAGAATCTCATTGAGGATATTCTTCAGGAGAGACTGGAGAGCGACAAGGCATTGCGTGAGGCAGCCGATGAGTTGTATGAGCCTATCTTCGTGAAGAACCTTGAAAACGTGCAGGGTGACGAGCGTGATGTGATTCTTTTCTCTATCGGATATGGTCCTGACAAGACTGGTAGGGTGTCAATGAACTTCGGACCTCTCAACAATAAGGGTGGTGAGCGTCGCTTGAACGTGGCGGTTAGCCGTGCGCGTCAGGAGATGATGGTGTTCTCTACTTTGAGGTCTTCACAGATTGACCTTCGCCGTACTAATGCGCGTGGTGTGGAGGGCTTGAAACACTTCCTTGAGTATGCAGAGCAGCAGATACTCATACAGACGGAGAGCAGCATACGTTGTGGCAATGATACTCTTATTGCCCAGCAGATAGCCAATGCCCTCAATGAGAAGGGGTATCAGGCTTCGGTCAATATAGGTCGTTCACAATTCAAGGTTGATGTGGCTGTAAGTCGCAAGGATCAGCCAGATGTATATCAGCTTGGCATCTTGCTTGATGGTGAGGGCTATCACAGCACCCAGACCACGCGCGACCGTGAGATTGTGCAGACATCTGTTCTCGGAAATCTTCGTTGGCAGGTGATGAGGGTATGGAGCGTGGATTGGTTTAATAACCCAGAGCGTGTAATCAGTCGTATCATTGAGAGAATCACGAATGAGGAATCACAAACCTCATCTCCGTCACCCAACTCCTATCGCCCAACACCCGTTTTCGACATCTCTAGCGAGAAAGAGGAAGAGGTGCAGAGCAATGCCGTGGAGTATAAGGAATGTGATTTGAGTGTTTCTGCTGCTAAGAAACTATCTGACTATAGGCTTGTAAAGGCAATTCTTGAGGTGGAACAGCCTATGTCTTTTATGCAACTGTGCAGAAGGGTTAGTGCACTCCGTGAGGCTCCTCGCGTTACCCCTACTATTCAGAATAGTATAATGGAAGTTTTGGAGAAAAGCATGTTCCTTGTGCCTGACCGTAAGGGCTTTACGGTATGGCTCACGGAGGAGGTATGCCATGACTATATAGCATATCGCCCTGCCAGTGGTCGTGATGTTACCGATATACCGATGGCTGAAATAAAGAATGTTGTGCTTGAGGCTGTTACAGAGCAGTTCTCCATAAATGCAGATTCCCTCTCTCTCATAGCGGCTAAGAAACTTGGTTTCACTCGTCGTGGAACTAATGTGGATGAAGCCCTTACTATCGCTACGCGGGAGCTTTGCAACGAGGGGAGGATTGAGATCGTTGATGGTATCTTGCATAGCAAGCAATAGATAATTGATAAATGAAAAATGAAAAGTGAAAAATGAAAAATACAGGTTAGCACCATTTGCTGTTTTTTCGCAAAAATGTGAATCGTATTTTTCATTTTTCACTTTTCATTTTTCATTTAATCATTTTATCTTCTTACTCTTGCCGTCAACAAGAATGTCGATATGTCCATTAGCCAGAACCTTCCTTACGGAACTGTTTGCTGCAAGGCTGTTGATGTTGTTTATGCAGGTAGCTGCTTCGGCATAGTCGTAACGCTCAATGCCATCGAGGATCCATTGATCTTCATTCCATACGTATGACTCTATGCTCGTATTTCTGCCGTTGTCATCATATGTATATTCCATCTTGTAGTTGTTCTCAATTCTTCCCTGATCGTCAAGCAAACAGACGATCTCGGACTTCAGATTTCCATTCTCGTCATACTCATAGTTTGTTCGTGGGCCATAAGAAGACTTGCCCTCGTTGCCCTCCTGGATATTCCATGTCTGGCGCAGTTGGTTCTTGCCATCATCGTTGTAGCCAAGCAATGACTTTGACACAAGTATGAAATTACCATCCTTATATATATAGTTCACAGAGAAATCGCCGTTCTTTGATATTCCATGTACATCCTTGAACCTTACTTCCCATTTGTCACCACTCCAGTCATAACTGTATTTTATGTAGCCCAGTTCGTTGTATTCAAGTTCGGTCTTTGAATGAGGCATCCATGTGCCGTTATTCCAATGATAGGTGCATTCTCCTGCAAGAGAGCCGTCATCATTATATGTTAACAGATTCTTGCTCTGAACGCTCCACTTGCCATTCTCCAGCTTATGCGCTACCACGGTTTGCATCTTGCCGTCAGGGGTATAGGTGTAGTATCTCTTCATTGTGCCCACAAGTTCATCGCTTGAGAAGTCGGTCTCCTCAATCTGATTGCCGTTAGCATCATACTTGAACTCATACGAGTCTGTCCAGTTGCCTTCACTGTCGTATATCGTCAGATTTGCTGGCTGCGCAGTCTTCTGTGCGTTGGCAGCATTAGTCAATGCGACCAAAAAGGCTATAAGCGTCCATATCTTTTTCATGTCGGTTAATTTTAATTGTTTAGGGTTTCGTTATTTCTTTAAGGAGTTTAGTGATCTGTGTGGAGCGTGAAAACTATATCCTCTTGTACACACTAAACTTTTTAAATGTTGTCTGCAAATGTAAACATTTTTTTTCATATAAGCAAGGAAAATCTAAAAAAAAATAAAAAGGATTTTGTTTTAGTGAATATGTGCATGAATGGCGTTCGTCGCAAACGATTGTATGTTTTTCATAAGATTTCGATTGAACGAATTTGTTAGATATATGAAAAAATGTTTACTTATAGATATAAGGATGAAAATATTTTGGTGGCATATTGCAAGACCATGAATTGTGTGGTGCAGGCATTATGCCACTGTAAGGATGACTGGTAGATGCAGTAATAGTTTTTTAAAATTTAATAGTTACCTTTCCGAGAATCTGACGACCTTTTCTTGGCACTCCGTCAGAGAGCAGAGAGCCAACTTTATAATCGTTGTTTGTGAGGTTCAGCGCTATTATGTCAAGGTCAAGATATTGCCATTCATAGCCTATGCCTAGCCCTATGACGCATTGTGGCTTAACTTCCTCTATGCTGCCTATTGTCTTCTTCATAGCTGATGAGAGTATGATATCAGCCTTTTGGTAATAGGTTGTTGACTGTGCGTTGATAGTGCCGCGAAGCCAGAGTTTTCCACCTGAGATGATATCCTTGCCCTTGCCGTGGTATGGCGATGCAGCAACGGTGATATTGCCCATTAACTGTGGCACGCCGAATGGGTTGTCCTCATACACGTTGTATCCTTCTGAATTGACAAATTTCTGCCATGTGAAGTTTACGTTGGCAAATAGGCGATCTGAGCTATATTGTGCAGCTCCTTCTACACCTACCTGTGTTACTTTTGCGGAGTTTTTGAAGAGGTAGTCACCGCCTAACTCTATGTTCACAAGGTCTTCGAGCCTGTTGCGGTATAGACTCAGTTCAGCAGAAAGTGGAGAGCCCTGACGGTGGTATGTGCCGCCTATCTGGAGTGAACGCATGGTCTCAGGGCGCATATTGGTGCCTCCGCTGAACAACTTCACGTTACAGGCACGATAGAGATATGGCGCATCTACGAAGCTATAGTTGTAGGATGCACGTAGTGAGAGGGCTTTTCTCCATTTGTAAATCAATGAGATACGTGGTGAGAAACGGTTGAGACTCTCATCCTTGATACGGCGTTTGTGGTCAAAGCGGAGTCCGGCATTGAGAATGAACTTGCGCGAGAAGAAATGCTTCAGCTGTATGTATGATGAATATATGTCCTCCATGCCATCGTTGAATACATTGCCGCTTGACACCATCTGTCGTGCGGTGTAGTCACCTCCGAGGTAGAGAATCCCGTCAGTAAGGGCGAAATGCTCGTACTGGCATCCTAATACGGCGTTGCCGTGACCGAGAAGCCTATATTTTGCAAGCACTTGGGCTTGTCCGCCGAAGGTAAGGTTTTCCCATTCCAGTACCTGAAAGACTCCTGCTGTCTTTACATAATATAGCATTAGCATCTGTGCCAGCTCAGGGGAGATGTTAGAGGAATTTGCGCCTTCCTGTATCTTCTGCAAGAGGTTTGCACCGACAAAGAAATCCACGGAGTCACCCAGCACGTTGTAGAAACTGGTATGCTCCATTGAGAGATAGCCTGAAGCCTGGATATTGATAGCACCGAATGAGTGAGAGTAATCGACATTGAGATGATGATTGGTGCGCGTAGCACCTGGACCATTACTCTTTATGTTACGATAGCGGTCATTGTTGAAGTTCTGTACAGCTTCATACGAAGGTGTTGCAGGACTGAGGGATGCTGTGCCATTCTCGTCGAATAATATTGTCTTAGTGGCAGGCATCTGTAGTATGTTGATATACGGAGTCTGCTTTGAACGCTGTGAGTTGAAGGTGAGTGAGAAGTCGCGCCAACGCCCCTTTATACCGATGTCATACGACGGCCGTCGGTTATAGGCATGGGCATAGACTGTGCTCTGTTGTGTGAGTGCAGCCTGATTGGTTGGAGTATAGGCAACATTGTCGTATGTGTATTTGAAACCGTCAGTAGCCTGTATGCTGCCCCAACCGAGGATATCAACTACATTATTGCCACCTCCCACAGCGTATGTTGTACCGTATGTTTTCTGGGTGCCAGTCATGATGCTTATACGGCCACCATTGAGTATAGCACCCTTGCGGGTGATGATGTTCACTACGGCTGTGAGGGCCACGTTACCATAGAGTGATGATGCAGGGCCACGAAGCACCTCTATCTGCTGAATCTTGTCAAGAGAATTTCGGTAGTCGGGAGCCTCTGCGTTGGTAGAAGAGCCGTTAAGACGATGACCATCCTGAAGGAATAGTATTTTCTCCTGAGATATGCCAGAGATTCCGTGCATGGCAATGTTAGCCTCAAGACCTTCTGCTATCGACATTCCTGGTACATAGAGACATAGGAGTTCCTGAAGTGTCTGTGCACCAGAATGACGGATCATATCCTCTGTTATGAGGGTGACAGGAACTGGTGATTCCTCGATAGACTCCGCCTGTCGTGATGCCGTTGTGATGCCAGACTCCAGTTGCTTGCGCTCATTGATCATATCAATGAAGCGTTGAGGGTCGCTGATAGCAGGGGTGAAGTAAGGGTTGTAGGCAAGGAGCTTGTCAATCACGTTTCCTGCCCCTATGAGGTCTCCCCTTTCCAGTCGTATTAGTGCCATGAGACGGTAGGCACTCGTCTTGAGCATACCACTACCCATATTTACTACCTTGCGTGAATATACCTCGCAGCTATCAAATCTTCCTAGTTGATAGTATTGTTGGGCTGTAGCGTAGTGTTGCACAGTCGTGGATGACTGCGCAAAAGATATGATTGGGATGAAGGCTAATACGAAAAAAAAGCCCCTCGTATTTATGTAATGTCTTATTTCTTTCATTATTGATCTACATTACTATCTACTCCCTTCCTGAAAGTGTAAGGTAAAAAGTATGATTTTTATTGTAAGCAAAAGTGCGTGATTTGTCACTTTTAACTTTTAAATTTTTACTTTTTATTTTTCACTATTAATAGGTATTGTGAACGTGAATGTCGTTCCTTCATTCACCTTGGTATCTATGTCTATCTTGCCCTTATGCCCATCAACGATGATGTTATGGGTAATGAGCATACCGAGACCTGTACCCTTACCTATCGGTTTTGTGGTAACGGTATCATGGAAGAGTTTTTTTAGAACATCGTCAGGGATTCCGCAGCCGTTGTCGCCAATGGTGATTATAAGGTTCTCGCCTTCAATTCTTGCTCCTACCGAAATAGTTGGCATAAAGCCCTCGCCCTCGTGTGATGCTTTGTCCATTACTGCATAACAAGCATTATTGACAACATTGAGCACGGCACGACTCAGATCCTGAGGGATAACCATGATATGAGGCATACCCTCTTGATAGTTTTCTGAGATAGATATGTTGAAAGTCCTGTCGCTTGCTCTCTGGGCATGATAGGCAAGCCATACATACTCATGTATCAGGTGGGCTATGTCAGTAGGGATGCGTTCTCCCTCCTTGCCGCGGGATATGAGGAGTATTCCCTGAATGATACTGATAGCACGCTCTCCGTGTTCACGTATTTTCTGTAAGTTGACGGTGAGGTCGTCAGCTATATCTTCAAGGTCGGCAGCATCATCCTCGGGAATCTGTTCACGCACATCATCCAGAATATCCTTCATGTCCGCAAGGAGTTTCTCTGACATCTTCGAGAAGTTGATGACAAAGTTGAGGGGATTCTGTATCTCATGCGCAATGCCAGCGCTAAGCATTCCTAAGGATGCAAGCTTCTGTTGATTGAGAAGGTGCTGCTGAAGGGTTTCAAGTTCTGTCATAGTGTTATAAAGTTATAGTGAATTGACAGTATTCATCCTTCTGGGACTCAACTGATATTTTTCCATTGTGATCGTTTATAGTGTTACGGACGAGATAGAGGCCTACACCTGCAGCCTCGCCTGTTGGCTTGGTGGTGAAGAATGGGTCAAACACCTTATCGATGATTGTTTCTTCTATGCCCATACCGTTATCGCGTATCGTTATGCCGTTGCCTTCCTTGGATAGTCCTACCACTATCTCCGGCTTATACCCCTGTGGTTTTGTCTTTGCTTTCTTCGTAACGGAGTATATGCTGTTGTTGAGCATGGCAATGAGGGCATTTTTCATTGATGCTGCGTCGATGGCGAGAAGCAACGGTTCATCGGGCATGTCGCAGACAATACGGATGCCACTCTCTGCTATGGCAGACTTGTGATAGTCTCTTGTAACGGCTACTGTCTGTCGACACAGGGCTATGAGGTCATGCTCTGCTTTTGTGCCTATGTGGCTGTTGAGCATCGCCTCCATGGCGCGCAGGGTTCGGGTGGTGCTTATGCCGTGCTCCTCAATCTTCCTGAGGTTTGTCTTCATCATGTCGATGATGTCGGCACAGTCCTCATAGTTTTCTTTTGAAATGTTTTCCTTCTCGTCCTCAATGTCTGCCATGAGATCCTTGGCAAGACCGGATGTGAGCTTTGAGAAGTTGTTGATATAGTTGATTGGGTTGAGGATTCGGTCAATGAGTCCTTGCGTAAGTTTGCCTGCCGTGGCTGTGCGTTCCATTCGCACGAGGTTGTCTTGTGTCCTCTTCAGATCGTCGAGGGTTGCAGATAACTGTGAGTTTGAAGTCTCAAGTTCGGCTGTGCGCTTTGCCACTATCGACTCCAGTTTCGTCTTTTCTGCATTCAGTCGTCGGGTGCGCCACAGCATCAGGTTATACACAATAGCCACTACTATGACGAGATAGATGACGAACGCCCACCACTGAAGATAGAAGGGTGTTGCCACCGACCAGTGCATCGAACTTATTTCTGATACCCTGCCGAAAAAATCGCGAGCCTGAACATCGATATGGCTGCTTCCGTAGTCGAGGTTGTTGATTTCCACCTCGTTGTGTGTGCTCCACAAGCTCCATCTGCCTCCGTTTATGCGGTAGCGGTATTCGGTGGGGCAGATGATGGAGGAATACATGGTGGAGAAAGTGACATAAAGTTGATTGCATGATGAGGGGAGCTCTATGCCCTCCACATCATAGCGAGGTTTCATGTCGTTGGGCGAATAACCACCCCACATCACGGAGTCGCCCATTGCCACCACCTGACGTATGCAAGGTCTTGCGCATGGGTGTTGCTCTATGTCTTTCACCATTCGTGTGTCGAGCACGATAGCACCGAAGTCACCACCTACCCATACCTTGCCGTCGTTGCCTACATATAGGCAGTTGAGGGCGCGCTTCGTGAATGGATACATCCATGGTGTCAGGTGTTGGGTGTTTAGAGTTGAGGGTTGAGAGTTTAGAGTTGAGAGTTTAGAGTTTAGAGTTGAGGTGGCTCTTAGGTTACGCCCTTCCGTGTCGGTTTGCCACAGCGTGCCGAACATATCTGTATAGCTGAGTCTTGGAGCCTTGACATCGGCACTCTGCCGAATACATCTGTCAGACGACTTCACGCTTGTGGCATTGCCGCTAAGTTTTATTTCCCATAACTCGCCATAGATGCTTTCTACGGTGAATTTGTTTTTTGCATACTGTATCTTCGTAACCTTCTCAAGAGGTGAGATCTGTTGTCTGTTTCCTGATGTGGAGACGTAATACACTCCATCAACCTCTCCTGTTACATAGCCGCCTCGTTCCTTGTCCTGACATACAGAGAAGGTATTGTCGGTCGTAATGCGTTGCACTTGATTCGGGGTTATGAGATAAAGACCGTCAGATGTTGCTGCAAGCATTTTGTTTTCATCTACTCCGACTAATTGCCAGCATGCGAGGTCGATGTCATCCACCATCCTGATGCTGTTGCCACGGAGACGATAGAGACCTTGCATCGTACCTATATAATATGTACCTGCAAGCTGTCCGATGCAGTTCACCTCACCCTTGAGTCCTTCCTTATCGCCAATCTGGCCGTAAGGCGAGGGTGCTTCGATGGCAAAGATACCATTGTCGGTGGCACCCCATAGCAAGTGGTTCAGATTGAAGGAGACGTGGTTGATTGCGTTGGAGATAAGTCCGTCAGCCTCGGAAAGTGGTGCAAATGAATAGGTGCTGTTTCCGAAATCAAGACCAGAGTTGTGACTATACTGAAGTTGCACATCGAAAGGCATTTTCAATCGTCTCACAGAGTCAACGCCAGCAGAGAAAAAGCTCTCTCCGTCGTGCTTCGTCTCTTTGAGCGTCTTGCCATCCACAACCTCATACGATTTTCCTGCTGTTGTGTGCACAAACACATTGCCCTTCGTTACCTTGATGAAATCCACCTCGGATAGTGCGCCCTTGTCGGCATCAGAGACTATTGTCTGTAACTGTATGCGACCTTGCCTGTCTGGCTTCAGATAGCCGAATACGTTATATCCTCCTACCCAGATACGGCCGTTCTCGCCTCGTGCCAAGCGCGTCACTCGACTTATGCCCGGTGTGTGTATCTTCCTCCAGGTGGCACCATCGTAATAGAGAAGTCCTTCGAAATTAGCTACGAAAACCGTACCATACTCATCACACGCAATGTCATAGTTGCGGTTATGAGCCATATATTCCTTCGAAGAAAAGTTTCGAAAGAAAGGAATACCCCTTCCCTCGGCTCTCATCTCTGAATGGGCAATGAAAAATGAAAAATGAAAAATACAAACTAATAATGCAGCGATGCGTTTACGGATAAATGCATCCTGTATTTTCATTCTTCCCATTCTTCGGCTTAATGGTATTTTAAATTTTTCATTCTTCATTTTTTATTCTTCATAAACGTGCGGTAAGGCACGGATTTCCCAATATAGTAATTCCACTCATCCATTGTGAACTCACGGCGGAGCAAAGCCTTGGTGGCATCGGCATTCTTTGATGCTGAGGTGCAGAAGCGGTTCACGCTTCCAGCCTCATTGCCAATCCATATCATCTGTGAATCGTTATCCACGACAAACGATAGAGGCCATGCCTCAAAGCGGAATTCTATGGACTCTGCTATTGATGTCATGCTTGCAAACGACCAGAAACGCATGGTGTGGTCGTAGCTTGTGGATATGACTGCCTGATTGAGCGATTTTATCGATGTTATGGCACCGGTATGTCCGCTTAGGGTGTTCATTATACGCCCATTCTTGCTAATTATATATATGGTGCCCGATTCCGTACCGAGCAGATGGGTTCCTGTGGATTTGTTGTAGAAATATGCCGTTATGAGTTCCTTGACCGACGTGAGGTCTGAACGCTTGCATTGGTTGTTGTTGGAAGCAGAAGCCACATAGTGAAGTCCGTTCTTGCCGAATAAGTGTAGTATTCCGCTATCTGATTCATATCCAAGGCTATGAAGCCCTGTTTCAAGTTTCGTAACGGCCTTCACGCCCATGGATTCCCCGTTTACCCAGACGAGTGATCTGTCACTCATCACTACGACCAATCCTTTGCCGATATAGCATATATCCCTCCAGACACCAGCTCCGAGCCTTATCATGCCCACTACCTTCATCTGAGGATTATGGGCACCACTAAATTCCATGACGATGACCTTGCCGTTGGAGGTGATAGCTGCACATCGGTTGCTGGAAATCATGGTCATGCCACGGAATGGGGCATCTTCGACATAGAAACGATGATGCTCACGAGCATTATTACAAAGTGCCACCTCGCCATAGTCGGTAACGCTAAGCACCCAGCGGGCACCACCAATATTGATGATGTCAATGCTTCTCACGCTACCTTTGAGTTCGGTGTTTATCTTATCTATGGAGTTTGAGGAATATAAGAGTGCCTTATATACGTTGTCAGAATTTTCTGAACCGCCATACTGCTTCGTATAGTGCCATGAGGCGTAGGATAATAGTCGGGAAATATCCGTGGCTACACTACCTTTGGCAAGAGCCGCTTGTGCAAGTGAATTGCCCATTGACAGATAGAAGAGTGTATCAGCCTTGGCACGCGCCTCTTCTGCGTCCATCATGTTGTTAGTGGCGAGTTCTGTCTGGTTCTCTGCTATGATACGCATCTGGTCTGCTTGTTGTGCTGCCTCCACCGCCTGCATTTGAGCCTGTTGTGCAAGCCCTCTCTCTATCTCTGCCTTACCACGTTCTATATCAGCAATCTGCGACTGCTTCAAGGCCTCCTCACGCTGCTTGTCAGATATGTTTTTCTGTTGGAATGCAATATCCTCCATCTGCTCGCTGACACGCTGCGTAACCTTTGCCTGAAGCTCTTTCTTCTGAAGTTCGGAGATATCTTCCTGAAGTTCAGCAATCCTTGTCTCAAAGTTCTGTTGGCACACAATATAGGTAGCACCGCAGCTGATAACTGCGACACCTGCCAATATGCCGAACTTTCGTCCGAAGGATAGCATTCGCTTTTTTGTGGTAGTAGGATTATTCATAATAAATTACGGCCTCTCCCCCCCGCCCTCCCCCGTAGGGAGGGAGCCGATTCGACTATGGGGATTGCCAATATTTTATTTATCAGATTTTATCAGATTACCGCTTTTGGGCATTCCGGCTCCCTCCCTACGGGGGAGGGCGGGGGGAGAGGCCGTTCTTTATTTTCTCTTTATAACCAATATCGTGATATCATCACTCTGCTCTGCACCATTGGCGTGGGCATTGACGGCATCATTTATTGCTGTGGTCACTTGTTCGGCTGTGTTACCCTTCTGGGTGGCAAGCAAAGATTCAAGACGAGTCTCGCCATATAGTTCGTTATTGCAATCGCACGCTTCCGTAACTCCGTCGGTGAAGGTAACGAGTGTGTCGCCCTTATCAAGTTTAAGGGTGCTCTCCTGATATGGGAATTTCTCCGTAACGCCCAGACAGATATTATTAGAGTTAGGCAGCACGTTCACACTACCGTCAGCTTTCATGAGATAAGGAGGGTTGTGACCGGCATTCACATAGCGCACCTCACCCGTGCTGATGCAATAGACACCATAGAACACGGTGACAAACATAGAGTCGAAGCTCTCTCTTGAAAGCATATCGTTTGAATCTGATACGGTAGAAACTGGATTAAGGCTCTTTGTTCCCGTGAAGCGTAGCAAGGTATAGCTCATGGTCATGAACAAAGCTGCCGGTACACCTTTGCCCGAAACATCTGCCATTACAAAGCCTATATGGTCGTTGTCAATACGGAAGAAGTCGTAGAAATCTCCACCCACATCCTTTGCCGGCTTCATGGTGGCATGGATGTCAACATCAGAAACTATATCTGCGAATGGGGGAAACTCACGGGGCAGGATAGCCAGCTGAACCTCGGCGGCAAGACTAAGGTCTGCCTTAATATCCACGAGCTGCCCATGCTCCCTCTGTGTCTGCTTTATATATTCAATCTCAGCCTGAGCCTTTTCTATTGTGCGTTCAAGGTCTTCGAGGTCAATAGGCTTGGTGGCAAAGTCGAAGGCACCATTATTCATTGCCTGGCGGATATTGCTCATTTCGCCGTATGCACTAACCATAATAACCTTCAGGGCTGGGTTGTTACGATCCTTGATTTTCTTCAGAAGCGTAAGACCATCCATCTCTGGCATATTGATGTCAGAGAGAACTATGTCAATGTCTGGATGCTGCAAAAGCATCTGAATAGCTTCCAGACCATTATGAGCAAAGAAGAATTCATATTCACCTTTGCGTATTTTTCTGCGGAAATATTGAGTTAGCAGGAGCTCAAGGTCAAGCTCATCGTCCACACTAAGAATCTTAATCATAGAAATTAGGATTATTATTCAGCTTTCGTATAGCTCAAGGTGTAGGTTTTCAGGTGTATAGGTTTTATGGTTGTAGGTTCTTGCTCTGGCAAGTATTCCCTGTAGGCTGAGCGATAAGGTCAGCCTCGCTAATGGTATTCTAACCTAATAACCTTATAACCCAGAAAGTTGAGCTTGCGAAACTTCAGTTATTATTTGGTATTATTATTGTTGTTGGCAAAGTTAGCAAAAGAAAATGAATAAACCAAACAAATTCTTGAAAAAAGATTTATTTTTCGTATCTTTGCACTCAAAATAGTAAATAGTAAATACTAAAATAGTAAATAAAGTTGATCGATCGCTGCTATATAGAGATAACAAACGTATGCAACCTTAACTGTGATTTCTGTCCGAAGCACAGGAGGGCTGCAAGAAAAATGTCTCTTGATGAATTTGACCTTATCACCGATAAAATCCGCGGAAGAGTCATCTTTCTGTATTTTCATCTTATGGGTGAGCCTTTGCTTCATCCTCTCTTGCCAGATTTCATTCGCATGGCGAGGGAGAAGGGATTTCGTACCGTCCTTACTTCAAACGGCACTCTGCTCGACAAGGCTATGAACCTTCTGTCCTCGCTTCCTCATAAGGTACAGCTATCATTACATTCGCACGAAAGTAATGGTAGGGGCGTTCTTGCAGATTATATAGATAAGGTTATGCAATTTGCGATTCCTGCGGCTGAGCAAGGCACTTGTATAGTGCTGAGGCTTTGGAATCAGGGGGGGCGTGAGAGTGAGAACGAGCAGGTAATGCGTCTTCTTGAGCAATATGTTCAAAAACCTTGGAGAGAGCGTCCTGACGGCTATCGTCTTTGTGATAACCTCTATCTTGAGTTTGATAGGAAGTTTCAATGGCCCACCACCCAAGAGCCCCCCTCCAATTCCCCCGAGGGGGAGAGAGCCGAAGTCTTTTGCAAGGCTCTCCACAAGCAAATCGGCATTCTTTCCGACGGAAGTCTCGTGCCTTGCTGTATGGATCACGACGGCGACATAACGCTTGGAAATCTTTTCACCCAGTCGCTTGATGAGATTCTCGACTCGCCACGTGCAAAGGCTATGGTAGAAGGTTTCCGTCATCATAAGGCCACAGAATTGCTTTGTCGGAATTGTGAGTCGGGAAAGGTCCGTAATAGTTTCCGAGGAAAGCCGAAGAGTTGAGACAAGTACAAATTGTTAGTAAGGCTAATATACATCTCGTTTGTATATTAGCCTTTTTTCGTGTGTTGCATTCGTTTTTATAGGGTTGATAGTGGCTTGAAGTGTTGCAAATGAGGTGTGGAATGCGGGAAATGCTATATGTTCTAATTTATTGAAAGATAACGTCTTATAAAAGAAAGGTGAGAAAAATGATATTGCAACACCCTCTGAAAATAAACGAAAAAATGCTTGCCGATGAAAATCCTTCTTTATAACTTTGCTCTCAGAAAATCGAATTATTAACCCTATAAAAACAATTTAATTATGACACAGATTGATCTTATTTCAAATGAATGGTCAGACCTTTTGTTTGAGAACCGTAACAAAGAGTATGGAGCTTATGTTCTCCGTCAGCAGACAAGTAATAGAAACATCGCTTCTATATTAATAATATTAGTATTGGTTGCGGCTGTGGTTGGCTTGCTCGTTGCTAAGAGTGTGTATGATGAGTATGTATGTGGTCCTCATGTAGTTGTGTATGATCACGGAATGGAAGCCTCCAAACTTACAAACAAGGCTCCAGAGGTGAAGCGTGCAGAGCCTATAAGGCAGGAGGAAGTCGAGAAGGTGGTGGAGAAAGTAATCTCCTCTATTAAGTTCACAGCTCCTGTTATCAAAAAGGATTCTGAGGTTGATCCTGATGAGGAGATGAGAACTCAGGAGGAACTTATGAGGTCTAAGATTGCTATTGCAGGTTTTGATGTGATGGGGAATTCCGAAACTGGTGAAGTGTTGCGTGCTAAGGAAGTCCTTGTTACAGAACCTGTTAAACCTAAAGTAGAGGAGAATGTGATATTTGAGGTCGTTGAACAGATGCCGACTTTCCCTGGTGGTATGAGTGCCTTAATGCAATACTTGAGCAGAAACATCAAGTACCCTCCTGTTGCAGAGGAGAATGGTATTCAAGGACGTGTGATATGCACTTTCGTGGTAGAGCGTGACGGTAGTGTAACGGACATCCATATTGCTAAGGGCGTTGATCCTTCTCTTGACAAGGAAGCTATCCGTGTGGTATCTGGTATGCCTAAGTGGATTCCCGGCAGACAGAATGGTCAGTCTGTCCGCGTGAAATACACCCTTCCTGTCACTTTCCGACTACAATGATTTGCTCAAGTGAGTTCGTGATTTGTTCTCTCTTCCTCCGAAGATAATCCATCGATAATCCATCGATAATCCATCGATAATCCATCGTTTGTCCATCGTATCGATGGAGAAGCGATGGACAAACGATGGAGAAGCGATGGAGAAACTAAAGAGGATGTATGGAGGATGTCGGGCGTTTTTAGAGAGTTGATCCCTTGTGGAATTTCACATGCATAGGAAAAACTTTTAGCGTTTTTCCTTGGGATAATGGGATTTTTTGTTTACTTTTGCCCTCACTATAACAATAATGAGAAAATTCATAGGCATATTCATAGGACTTTTTTTCATCGCCTTCCTGACTTGTTGCAAGGATCGAGAAGGCGATGAAACCGCTGTTTATGAGCAAAGGGAGTTCCTACAGGCAAATATATTCAAGGACACCTTGTCGGGATTTATCGTCCTTACTCCTCAGTTTGCCGATAGTCTTCTTGATGCAGCCGTAGCCACAAAGAACAGGGATGCTATATGTGTGGCTATCAATGCCGTTATTGATTCGCGTGATTCTGCCGCTACGGAGAAGGCTATTCTCGCGGCTATGAAGAAGTATTATAAGGTGACGGATGAAAAGGATAAGCGCCCGTCCCTGAAGACTATTCTGGCGAGTATGGCGGCAAAATATGCCTCTAAGGGAGATACAGCAAGGGCAAGGAAATTCCTTACGGCTGCTATGAAGGATACCATTCCCGGTAAGGAAAAGGTAATGACGCACCTTGATGACCGATGCAAGAAACTAACGGTTTCATTATTGAATGAAGGGCAGATAGCTTCTGCCACCAAGATATACCATCATAACCTTGTGGCATGTGACTCTATGAGATTCACTATCGGAAAGAAACATCTGGAAGATGCAACGAAAATAAGGTCAGGTCTTGCAAATGTCCTTATTATTGTCGTTATCGTCGTTGCTATCATCTGTTTGATAGTATATCTTGTAAGGGCAAAACAACAGTACAAAGAGTATGTGTATGAGAGTGTTACGTCAAGGTTACAGGATTCGATAGACGAGTATCAGCAGATGCTCGATGACCTTCAGGCTACTAATTCTGATAACAAACGCGAGACGGATATGCTTCGCCGTCAGATAGACGGTATTCAGGCGCAGTTAATGGAGAGAATGCAGAAGGGTAGGGTGCTCTATGTGTCTCTGTCAGAGGGAAATCCTATGCCTTTTGACCTCAAGGAGGCCGACTCCTATCTTATCGATTATGTTATGCTTTTCTATCCCGCAAAGTACAGACAATGGACGGAAGAGTATGATAAACTTACTCCAAGAGCCTTTACATACCTTATATTGAGTGATATGGGACATAGCGATGCTAAGATTCAGGAGATTCTGAGTATTAGCGCTTCAAGTGTACGTTCTATTAAATCTCGCCTAAACGCAAGGAGAAGATAAACTGATTACGAATTACTAATTACCTATTAGTGTGAGTTCGAAAAAAATAAGGGAAACGGATTTATCTGATTTATCTGAAATTAATCGCACAAATTATACTGCGTAAACTATCAGATAAATCAGATAAATCCGTTTCCCTTATCCTTTTTTACGGAAAATTACAAAGGAATCTTTTTTAATGAAAGATTCAACGAACTCACTTTTGTCACATTTGCTGTTTCTGCGATTTTTGTAACTAGGTAATTCGTAATTTGTAATTCGTACTTATTTCTTCTTCTTACTCGTTGTAGTCTTTTTCTTTGTCGTGGTCTTCTTCTTTGTCGTTGTTGTCGTGGTCGTTGCAGGCTTATAGTATTTCATAGCCTCAGGGATAACCTTCTGAAGAGCTGCTATACGAGTGGCATCACTTGGGTGATCGCTGAAGATCTCACTCTGGTTAGAGGTAGAGAGGGAAGCCATACGTTGCCAGAACTCAAGAGCCTTGTTAGGATCATATCCCGCCATTGCTGCGAAGACGAGACCGATACGGTCGGCCTCAGTCTCGTTGTCACGACTGTATTTCAGGTTGGCAAAGTTGAAGCCTAACTGAGAAGCCATGTTAGCAATTGAGACGGTCTTGCTTGATGCACCAGCCATTCCGAGAAGAGCCCCACCAATCTGTGCAGCTTGTTGTTGACGAGCCTGCTTTGACATCTGCTCAGCAGAATGCTTTGCAACGGCATGGGCAATCTCATGACCAAGGACGATGGCAAGGCCAGCTTCATCTTGTGTCACAGGTAGTATGCCCTCATAAACGACAATCTTACCGCCTGGCATACAGAAAGCATTCACGTCATCGCTCTTAACGAGATTAAACTCCCATTCATAGTACTGGAGATCGTTGGCGGCACCGTTTTCCCTAAGATAAGACTCTACAGCCTTTGCGAGTTTCTCGCCGACACGTTTCACCAATGCTGTCTTTGTGGCATCCTTTGAAAGAGTTGATTTCTGGATAACCTCATTATACTGTTGCTTGCTGAGACTGAGGATCTGCCCGTCATCATACAAGAGAGTGTGTTGTCTGCCTGTAATAGGCACGGTTGAAGTAGTGCCACAAGAGACTAACATAAGCGATGCAACTGCACCGAGAAAGAATTTCTTTATTGTCATAATTATGTCCGTATAAATAAATATTAGTTGTTACACCTAATTAAATTAATGAAATGCAAAAGTATAAAAAATATTTATATGTTGTTTATGGTACTACCTTTTTTTAACAATGATTATACAATATAAAAAGAGTCAAGCTTAGTAAACTAAGACTTGACTCGTTCTTTCCCCTCAAAGTTTTTCTTAAATAAAGTTTTGATTCTATTTCCCAAATTATGCTTTTATGCTTATTTCCGATTGCAAAGGTAATGGATTTCTTTTGCCCTCGCAAGAAAAAACAAAAGAAAAATGTACGAATTACATGTTTGCAATCTTTTTTACTATTTTGCTCTATCAAATAATATAATTCTACCTGTTTGGTAATTTGCATTTAGAAAATGGGAAAAATGTACGAATTTCAATAAAAAATCCCGATTTCATCGGACAGGGTTTGTGCTGGAATTCCATTTTTTCTCTAATGTTTTGAATAAATGCTTTTTTAGATTTTCTGGGTAAAAAACTGTATAGAAATGTGAGTTCGACGAATTAGCTTTTGCTGTCGCATAACATTAATATAACGTGAATTCGATGTGTGCTTGGCTACACGAATTATCCGTGAATTAAGCGTAAATTATCGTAAATTTTCAATGAAAGGAAAAGAATTTATGGAAAATTCACGTTCAATTTACGACAAAGAAACTATAATTTCGTCGAACTCACGTTAATATAACGTGAATTCGTCGAACTGAGGTTATATTAAAACGCAAGTTCGATAAATTAAAGGGAAGCGGATTTATCTGATTTATCTGAAAAAATCGCGCAAATATATACTGCACCAGCTATCAGAAAAATCAGAAAAATCCGTTTCCCTTATTATTCCTAACGTGAGCTAATATATTAACGTGAGTTCGATGAATTCCTATATGGCAAACAGCAAGCTGTTTTTATCTGACAATAATTACCAATCTTACCAATCATCAACCAGTAATTATCATTTTTTATTGGAAAAAGATTGGTAAGATTGGTAATTATTGTCAGTTCAGCATCGGAGATGCGTTTGCCATGAATTCGTCGAAAATTCGTCGAACTGAGGTTAATTAAGACTGTAAGCGGACATACATCGGTTCTGTAACGGATTTATGATGGATGGATAGCAAAAACATTCAATTTTATTAAAAAATATTTATTATCCTTCATTTCTTCGATAAAAAGTAAGTGTTCAAATCAACAAAAAGTGTCAAAAAACACTTGTAATGATTTCAAATTGCATTTTTGAATAAACATAACTAAAATCGTGCTTTGAGTATGTTTATTTGGGGCTTATGAAACAAATATGTAGTTTGAAGTAACCAAAGAGTTTGTTTGATGTAACGAAAAAATAGGATAAAGTTACAGATTTTTTTTATAATATTATATAATTTCATTATCTTTGCACAGAAAAAAATATGCGTGCATCCACTAAAATCATGTGCTTGCGAGCAGATTTTCCTATGAATGCCTAAAACTGAAACAAAATAAAACAAATATTAACCTGAATCCAAAAATGACAAAAAAACTGAAAGAGATGTTAGGTCTTGCCATGCGCAGGATATCGTCAAAGACTTCGGTTCTTGTTTTGCTTATGATGGTATTGACAATGCCGGCATTTGCTCAGGACCTCGTCAAGGGTCTGGTTGTTGACAACAACGGCGATGCGGTCATTGGTGCGACTATCCAGCAGAAGGGCAACAAGCAGAATGCAACCATTACCGACCTCGATGGTAATTTCACATTGAAAATGCCAGACGGTAAGGGTACGTTAATTGTGTCCTATGTCGGCATGAAAGAAAAGGAAGTAAAGGTTTCTTCCGACAAACTGAACAAGATTACCTTGGAGGAAGACGATTCCCAGCTTGAGGAACTCGTTGTAGTTGGTTACGGCCAGCAGAAGAAGGCATCGTTGACAGGTGCCATCACGCAGACGACTGGTGAGGTCCTTGAGCGTGCCGCAGGTATCGGTAGTGTGGGTGCAGCCCTTACCGGTAACCTTCCTGGTGTTGTAACTATTGCTTCAACAGGTCAGCCAGGTGAGGAAGATCCACGTATTTTCATCCGTGGTGCAGCTGCCTGGGGAGATGAAGACGCTCAGCCACTCATCCTTGTGGATGGTGTAAAGCGTGAAATCAAGTCTGTAGATATCACTTCTGTGGCAACGGTCTCAGTATTGAAGGATGCATCCGCTACAGCCATCTATGGTGTGGAGGGTGCTAACGGCGTTATCCTTATCACCACAAAGCGTGGTCAGGAGGGTAAGGCAAGAATCGACGTAGGCTTCAACGCTACATTGAAGGCTGTGTCAAAGCTCCCACGTAAGTACGATGCATACGATGCCTATATGCTTCGCAATCAGGCTATCGAGCATGAGCTTGCCTTGGGGCAAAGTTCATGGGCATTCTATCGTCCACAGACATTCATAAATAATTTCCGCAATCAGGATCATACTGTAGTTGCTAACAAAGATGCCGCTGGTAACTACCTTGGCGACTACAGTCAGGCTGATCGTTATCCGAATGTTGACTGGCAGGAAGAGATGTTCAAGGATTTCGCATTGTCATACAATACTAACCTTAATATCTCAGGTGGTACAAGGTTCGTAAAATATTTCGTAGCATTCGACTATCAAAACGAAGGCGATATGACAAAGGTCTGGGAAAACCATCAGGGTTATGAGGGCGGTTATACATACAACCGTCTGAACGTGCGTTCAAACCTTGACTTCCAGATTACCAAAACAACAATGTTCAAGGTGAACCTTGCAGGTTCAAATGCTCAGCAGAAGACTCCACGTTATTATTATGGTAATAATGGTGAATGGTTCCAGCAGCAGAACTGGGCAGGTGCATACGGCATGGCTCCAAACCTCTTCCCTGTTCAGTTCTCTGACGGTTCATGGGGTTACTATCCATTGGTTTCAAATATCGCGAACTCTCCAAGGAACGTAGCAAATACTGGTTATGAGCTGAAGACCATTACCCGTACCTTCACCGACTTCTCTCTTGAACAGAACTTCGATTTCATAACAAAGGGCTTGATAGCACGCGCTACAATCTCATGGGATAACCAGTTCGATGAGGAAGGTCGTGGTATTTCTGACCAGCACAAGACAAAAAATGCTTATATGCTTCCAGAGGATGGAATACTTCGTCCCGAGAATCAAGTTAATGAGAAAACAGGTTTTGACTTCTATGAAAGCCGTGACTGGGCCTCTGAAGGTGGTAGGGTTGGTAAGACATCACGTGCAACTGAAATGTCGCTCCAGCTCTTCTGGGCTCGTCAGTTCGGAGATCATAACGTAAGTGCAATGGGTAACGTGAAGCGTCGTAGTGATGCCTGGGGTGCTGAACTCGAGAATCGTCGTGAGGACTGGGTATATCGTCTTACATACGACTATATCAGCAGATATTTCCTTGAGACCAACGGAGCTTACAACGGTTCACAGAAGTTCTCTCCTGAAAACCGTTTCGCCTTCTTCTTCTCAGGAAGTGGTGCATGGCTTATTTCAGAAGAGCCATTTATGAAGTGGCTCAAGGATAAGCGAATTATTGATATGCTCAAGTTCCGTGCCTCTTATGGTGAGGTAGGTGATGATAAAGGTGGTACACGCTTTGCTCATGTCGGTGACTGGGCAATAGTGCAGCGTACAGAGAATAATGTTCCTACAGATCAGAAATTCCCTCTTTCTCTTGATGGTAGCAAGAGTCCATTCCTTAGCTATTATGAAAAAAACATTGCTTGTCCAGAACTCCGTTGGGCAACTGTGAAGAAAAAGAACTTTGCTATTGACTATGCATTCCTTGGCGGTATGTTTGCTGGTAGCTTCGACTACTTCATTGATGACCGTGAGGAAATCTATATTAGAGGTAAAGACCGTACAATTCCTTCATACTATGGTGTAAAGAATAAGCCGGATATCAATAAGGGTATAATGAGAAACTATGGTTTCGAGTTAGAGCTTCGTTTCAACAAGGTTCTTGAGAACGGCATGCGTTTCTGGGCTAACACCAACTATACATTCGCTCGCAACGAGATCAAGTTGAAGGATGACCCTGCATTGATACCAAGCTACCGCAAGGCAGAGGGCTATGCTCAGGATCAGTATCGTTCTTATATTGACAACGGCTTCATCAGTACTTACGATGAACTATACAGTACTCCAGAGCGTGATTCTAATGACGATCAGGTGCTCATTGGTGACCACTATATCGTTGACTTCAATGGTGACGGTATGGTAACTAAAAATGATGAGGCTCCTGTCGGCTATTCCAAGACCCCAGAGCATACCTATAATGCTACAATCGGTTGGGAGTGGAAAGGATGGAGTATGTTCGCTCAGTTCTATGGTGCCTCAGGTGTAACCCGTGATGTAGGTCTTACATCATTCAGTAACAAACTCCTTACAGTATTCGATAACGGTACTTGGTGGAATACAGAGGACAAGGGTGGTGACGTGGTTGTTCCACGCTTCACTACACAGGTTTCTTATAACGACGGTACACAGTTCCTCTACGACGGTTCATATTTCCGACTCAAAAACGTGGAGGTTGCCTATACATGGACTAAGGGTTGGATTAAGAAGATCGGTTTCTCAAGTCTTAAGCTTTATCTTAATGGTAATAACCTCTTCCTTATCACAAAGATGCCTGATGACCGTGAGAGTAACTACCAATTCAGCGGTGGCGGTGGTGCCTACCCAACAGCCAGACGTTATAACATCGGATTCAAGCTTTATATGTAAAGTTTAGAGTTTAGGGCTTATAGGTAATTCGAAACTTGCTTTAGCTTGTTGAGCTTTAGCGAAAAATTAGTAATTCGTAATTGAAAGAAATGAAATATTATAACAACATAAAATCCCTTTTGTTCGGTTCGCTGCTCCTTATGGCTGGTAGTGCATCCTTGACATCATGTAAGGAATGGCTCGATAAGGATCCAGAGGCTATTGTTTCGGAGGATGAGGCATTCAAGAACTTCCGTAACTTCCAGGGATTTATAGAGGAAATATATGACTGCGTTCCTGACAAGGAGAAAGTAAACTATTGTACCTCATGGAATTTTGGAGACGATGCCGTTCATAACCCTGAGGGCTATGCACACATGGATCATCAGGTTGACCTTGGCAACTATCGTGATGTGTGGAGCAATGGTCAGTGCTGGTTGGATGGTTCAGGTACCGGTGGAAACAGGGAGGAAAGATTTTCTCTCTGGAAGGGTGGCTGGTACTCAATCCGTAAGTGTAATCTTGGTATTTCAAAGATAAAGACTCTTGTCGGTACAGATGAAGAGCGTGACCTGTTGCTCGGACAGTTGTATTTCTTCCGTGCATGGTATCATTTTGAAATGATATGCTATTTTGGTGGTCTTCCATACGTTGACGAGGCTTTCGACTCAAAGAACATCCCAGAGCTTCCTCGCCTTTCTTTCCAGGAATGTGCTAACCGCTGTGCAGAAGACTTTGAGAAGGCATATCAGCTTCTTCCTATGGACTGGGACGAGACACTTGCTGGTAAGCAGCATTATAATAAGAATGATCTCCGTATAAATAAGATCATGGCTCTCTGCTATCTTGGTAAGTGCTATCTTTGGGCCGGCTCTCCTCTTATGAAAGAGTTCGAGAAGACTAAGAATGGTGGTGCTGCCCAGCTTCTGGGTGCAAGCTCAAATGGCAAGACATACGACTATGACGTAGAATATTGCAGAAAGGCTGCCGATGCTTTGGGTAAGGTGCTTGAAATGGTAGGCAGAGGCCAGTGCCGCTATAAGCTTGCTGAGTTCAAGTATATCAACATCTACGATCACGAGTGTGAGGAACCAGATGACTTGAACAGCTATTCTGCCATCTTCTATACACACAAGAAGAGCTGGAAAATGCCAGGCGCTGATGAGGCTATCTTCCGTGGTATGTATCCAGGAGCAAACTCAGCCAACTGGAACTGCGCTAAGATCTTCGGTCCTAAGGTTGCCGGTCTTGTGGAGCATGACAATATCATTCACCACCCAACGGCTAACCTCATCGACCAGTACGGTATGTCTAACGGTCAGCCTATTTACATCGTAAAGAACGGTCAGTATGTTTTGAATCCAGAATCAGGCTGGGATCCTACCCATCCTTACAAGAACCGTGACCCACGTTTCTATCACGATATCGTATTCGACGGTTTCCACTATGTTCTCCAGACAGAGAACCTTAATTCTGAGCAGAAGAAGCTTGAATATTGTTCACTTTATACAGGTGGCGCAATGCGTGCTGTTGACAATGGAAGTAGCACAGGCTACTTCATCCAGAAGCTCGTTCCTCACCAGTGTAACATAGGTGACAAGTGGTATGAGTGGGATCATCAATTCCAGGCATACATTCCTTACCTCCGTCTTGCTGATGTCTATCTGATGTATGCAGAGGCACAGGGCGTAGTTGGTGGTCCTAAGTCAACTTCAAGCACTACCTCTTTGACAGCCGTAGGTGCAATCAATGCACTTCGTGATCGTGTGAACTCAGACGATTACCCAATGGAGCATGTTCCTGCAAACTTCCTTGACACCAAGGAGCACTTCCTTGATGAGGTTCGTCGTGAGCGTGCCGTAGAGCTTGCATTTGAGGGATTCCGTTGGTGCGACCTTCAGCGTTGGCTCCTCCTTACAGAGGCTCCTTACACAGAGAAATACTCTCATGAGTTTGAGCGTATGGAGGATGATTCTTGGTATTTTGATTCCAAGTCTCGTGAGCCAAAGCATGATCCAAAGGATGCACAGGTTGCTAACTTCCGTAAGAAGGAGCTTATCACCCGTCATTTTGACTCAAGACACTATTGGTTCCCGCTTCCTGACAACGACGTCTATTTATATAAGGAATTCCCACAGAATCCGGGATGGTAATGGCAAATGCAATTGAAAATTGAAAATTGAAAATTTTTATGAAGAATAAAAAAACAAATATATTACTCCTTGCCTTGCTCGCTGCTTCGCCTCTGACGGTCAATGCCCAGACCGCAGATGCAGCTGATACCATCACGGCTAAAAAGAAGGTTCATGTGGCTTTCCGCGACAAGGATGCTGACCAACTCCTTGGAGGCATTTCCTATATTGATATGGAAGAGCTTCAGAAGAAGGATCACACCGCAAACAGCCTTGACGATCTGTTTGGTCTTGTCGGTGGATGGAACGGTAGCAACCTCTGGGGTATGGATAATAACCGTCTTGACACTAACGATGATAGCGACCTTCCGCTCGTTATCATCGACGGCGTGAAGCGTCCTTCAAACAACGTGCTTCCTTCAGAGATTGAGCAGATTACATTCCTCAAGGGAGCACAGGCAGTTGTGCTCTATGGTGCAAGGGCAGTAAAGGGTGCTATCCTCATCACCACAAAGCGTAGTAAGGTTGACGGTCTTCAGATTACAGCAAATGCCAATACTGGTTGGCATGTAGCAAAGTCATTCCCTGAGTATCTTGGCTCAGCTGAATACATGACACTCTATAATGAGGCACGTGTGAACGATGGACTCTCTACAAAATATACCCAGCAGGACATCTATAATCATGCCTCCGGTCAGAATCCTTATCGTTATCCAAATGTAAACTACTATTCAGACGAGTATCTCCGTAAGGCATACAACCGTTCTGAGGGTACTTTGGAGATTCAGGGTGGTGGTCAGCGTGCACATTTCTATACTAACATCAACTACTATCGCATTGAGGATCTTCTGAACTTCGGTCCTGCAAAGGATAACTACAAAGACCGTTTCAGCGTGCGCGGTAATGTGGATCTCGTTGTAAACAAGCAGGTCAAGGGATTTGCAAATGCAAGTGCCACATTCTATAATGAAAATAAAAACAAGGGTGATTTCTGGGGTGAGGCTGCTACCATGCATCCTAACTACCCTGAAAATGCTGCACCATTGATTTCTATTGACATGGTTGACCCAAATGCTACCAAGGCTCTTGACATTCTTGGCAAGTCAGTCAATCTTCTCGACGGAAAGTATTTCCCTGGTGGTACGAGGGAAACGGATCATAATGCCATTGCTGATTGCTATTTCGGTGGTAAGACAACAGCCGTAAGCCGTCAGTTCCAGTTTGATGCAGGTATCCTCTACGATATGGATAAGTTCGTAAAGGGCTTGTCATTCAAGACTCAGTTTGCCATTGACTATGCTGCAAGCTACGATTACGGCTATGATAATGACTATGCTGTGTTCTATCCTACATGGAGTAACTATAATGGTAAGGATGCTATCGTAGGTCTTACCCAGTATAACGATGAGAAGATTGCAGGTCACATGGTTATGAGCAATGGTCGGTATCGTCAGACAATCAGCTGGAATGGTCATTTTGACTATGACCATACCTTTGACAACAAGCATCATGTTACTGGTATGCTGCTTGGAAATATGTTTACCACAACAGCCAGCGGTGAGTACCATCGCTATGCAAGTGGCAACCTTGGTCTTCAGGGTGGCTATGACTATATGGGCCGCTATTTTGCGGAATTTGCTCTTGCAGGTGTTCATTCTGCACGTCTTCCGAAGGGAAACCGTGAGGCTATCTCTCCTTCATTCACCATAGGCTGGAATGCCAAAAAGGAGAATTTCTTGAAGGATGTCAAGGCTATTGACAATCTGATGGTCAGCGCATCATACAGCAACCTGAACGAGGATATTGATATCTATACAATAGTTAAAAAAGATAACGATAGGATCAAGTACTACTATAACTATGACGCATTGTGGGAGACTGATGGTAGTGGTTTCTCATGGAATGATGGCGTTAGCACAGATCGTACTACTTCTACATCAGGTAGCAACCCTGTTCTCGATTTCATTCATCGTAAGGAGTTCTCTGTAAGTCTCCGTGGCTCATTCCTCAACAAGTTGATTACCACAGACCTTACATTCTTCAACACAGATATGTCTGGCTATATTAACCAGGAACCAACTGACTTCCCTTCACACTTGCAGGGTAGTAGTTCGTTCATGCCAGCAATCAACAATGGTGTGAATACCCGTAGGGGTATAGACTTCAGCGTTACTGCTCAGAAACAGTTTGGTCAGGTTCATGCAACTCTTGGTGTAGTTGGAACATATCTCTATACAAACGTCAAGAAGTATGACGAGCTTGTGGAAGAGGAATACCGTAGGGCAGAGGGACGTCCTGTTGATGCTCTTTGGGGCTATAATTGTCAAGGTTTCTATTCAAATGATGACTTTGATATCACCCAGAATGCTGACGGTTCCCTGAAGTATGCCTTGAAGAAAGGACTTCCGGTTCCTTCTATCGGTGGTATGATTCGTCCTGGTGACCTGAAGTATGAGGATGTAAACCACGATAATATCATCAGCAAAGAGGATAGAGTATGTCTTGGTAAGGACGGAACTTATGGTGCTCCTCTTACTCTTGGTCTGAACATTACTCTCAAGTACAAGAACTTTACTCTCTTCATGCTTGGTTCAGGCGAGTTCGGTGCTAAGAGTATGAAGAACTACAGCTCATATTATTATATGAGTGGTGACGACAAGTACTCTGTCTTTGCGTATGGTCGCTGGACTCCTGAGACTGCTGAGACCGCAACTCATCCACGACTGAGCACAATGACTTCAATGCATAATAGCGCATCATCAACCTTCTGGCTGTATAGTACAAATAATTTCAGACTTGACAAGGTACAGCTTACCTACGATTTCCCTGAGAAGATGTTGAATGGTAAGGTTGTGAAGGCTCTTTCTGTATATTTCTATGCAAATGACCTGTTCACTATTGCTAAGGAACATAAACTGTTGGATTTGAACGTAGGTTATGAGCCTCAGACCCGTTTCTATAATCTTGGTGTCAAGGTAACCCTCTAATTCTAATTGACAATTGAAAATTATGAAGATAAGAAACATTATATTGTATTTCGTAGGATGTCTTGCTTTATGCTCATGTGGCGATATGTTTGAGCCTGCAGAGGAAAACAATCGTCCTGAGGAAGCCATGTACGAGGAGTCTAAGTATGCGCATGGTCTGCTGATATATGCATATGAGTGCCTTCCTTATTATAGAACTTCTAATACTGATGTGGCAACTGATGATGCTACAACCAACTTGATTAGCGGTAATGGTATTGATGCATACTATCATATTGCAACTGGAGCATGGAGTCCTGATCTTGATCCATTGTCAATGTGGAATACATGTAAGCAGGGTATTCAGCATGCCAACCTCTTCCTTGCAAAGGTTGATACGGTTAAGTGGGCACTAAGTGCGCCTTCAAAGCAGCAGATGTTCATTGACCGCCTGAAAGGTGAGGCGTATGGTCTTCGTGCCCTCTTCTATTACCATCTCCTTCAGGCACATGGAGGCTATGCCGATGACGGCATACTCTATGGCGTGCCATTGCTTACAGAGCCAGAGAACGGAAGTTCTGATTTCAATCAGCCACGCGCTACCTTCGCTCAGTGCATTCAGCAGATATTTACTGATTGCAATAACGCTATTGCACTTCTCCCACTCAACTATAAAGACGTTAGTACAGAATCTGAGATTCCTGAGAAGTATCGCCGTCTTGGTGCACAGATAACAGGTTTCAATCTTGTATTTGGTGATAAGGCAAGAAATCTCATTTCAGCGAAGGTTGCCGAGGCTATCAAAGCACAGGCAGCCCTTCTTGCTGCAAGTCCTGCTTTCCGTGAGCAGAGCGGTGTTTCATCTGAAGAGGCTGCTATATATTGTGCAAATGTGCTGGAGCATATCGGTGGTCTTGACGGTATGGATATGACTGGTAGCACATGGTATAAGAACACCAAGCAGATTGATGGTGCTGTGGAAATGGCAGAGATACTCTGGCGTGCTGACCGTTCAAAGGATGCAGACCAGGAAGCAAGAAACTATCCGCCAACTCTTGATGGTAAAGGTCGTGTTAATCCTTCACAGAATCTTGTTGATGCATTCCCTATGCGTAGCGGTAGGCCTATCACAGATCCAAATTCTGGCTATGACCCACAGAACCCATACGCAAACCGTGACCCTCGACTTGACGATGATATCCTTTATAACGGTACTACATTCAGGAGAACGGTTATCATAACTGGTACATATCCAAATGAAGATGATAAGGGTTTGAAGACTTTGGATAATATTAATGATAATATTGAAAAAGGTTCTACACGTACAGGCTATTACCTGAAGAAGCTTCTCCGTAATGATGTAAGCCCATTGTCAAGCTCTCTCATTACTCAGCAGCATATCTATCCACGTATTCGCTATACTGAGATCTTCCTTGCTTACGCAGAGGCTGCTAATGATGCATGGGGACCTAAGGCTGATCCTAAGGGCATCGGCTATACTGCATACGATGTAATAAAGAAGATTCGTCAGCGTGCAGGACTCGGAAAAGATTTTATGGGCATGGATCTTCCTGAGGGTGACTCATACCTTGAAGAGTGTGCAGCTGATCAGACTAAGATGACAGACCTTATCCGCAACGAGCGTCGTATTGAGCTTTGCTTCGAGAACAAGCGTTTCTGGGATCTCCGTCGTTGGCTCTTGCCTCTCAATGAGCCTGTTAGGGGTATGCAGATTGACTGCTATTCTAATGGTGATATCAAATACACCGTTATTCCTGTTGTGGATGAACGTAAGTTTGACAACTCTTTCCAGTGCTATGGACCTATTCCAAAGAGTGAGGTCTTGAAGTGGAGTAATCTCAAGCAGAACAGAGGTTGGGAGATATATTGATAGAAACAGATAAAATTATGAATAAACTTAAGAAAAGTATATATGGTGTAGCTCTGGGAGCTTTAACTCTCACTTATGCTTCTTGCTATAATGCTGACAAGGAGTTCCCGGATTATGAAGGAGGCACGACAGCCTACTTCGCTTATCAGTTCCCTGTGCGTACCCTCGTACTCGGAAATGATATCTATGACAACTCGCTCGACAACGCTCACAAGTGCCAGATATGGTCAACTATGGGCGGTGCATACGGAGGTCGTGACGCGTATGTGGAAATTGCCGTTGACGAATCACTCTGCGACAATCTTTATTTCGTAGATAAGGGTGGTAATCCGGTTGCTCCAGTGCAGCCAATGCCAACCTCATACTATAGTCTTGGATCAAATGTAATTAACTATAATGGCGATTCACGCGGCTATGTGGATGTGCAGTTCACGGATGCTTTCTTCAATGACCCTAAGTCTGCTGATAACTCATACGTTATTCCTCTTGTAATGAAGAACGTAAGGGGGATTGACCAAATCCTCACAGGAACACCTCTCGAGGGTAAGTCTCCATCCCGTACCAATACGGCAGAGTGGGGTGTTCTTGCAAAGGACTATGTGCTCTACTGTGTAAAGTATATGAACCCTTGGCAGGGAAAATATATCCGTCGTGGTGTTGATGACTTGACAGAACAAGGTGTTACCACAAAGAATATTCGTCATGATTTCTCACTTGTGAACTCTGATCCTGAGCGTATCAAGGAGAATCCTGTTAATGCTAATGATGAGGTATGTGGTATCACGACAAAGAACATGACTCAGGCTATCTTCCCTGTATATGTAAATATAGGTAAGAATGCAAAGGGAGAACAAAGACCTTCACAACTTTGTAACCTGACCCTCACATTCGATGGTGACAAGTGCGCAATCACTAACGATAATGAAGAAACACCTTCAAGTGGTTCTGGTGAGTTTATTGTCAATGGAACTGCGAATGCCGTATATAAGGATTTCCAGTGGGGTAACAACAACGGAAAGCCTGTTCAGCGTGACATTCTCCGTCTGGCATACAATGTGAAATTCGCTAAGGGAATGCTCATCGGGACAAAGATTGATAGTTCTGGTAAGGAAATTCCTTGGTATCTTGAGAATGATGTTGAGGTATCTACCAACGATACACTTGTTGTTCAGACTCGTGAGTCAAATCAGAAGGTGTTCTTCACTCCAAAATATGTTGAACAATAAAAAAAGGAGGCTAAGGATATGAAAAAGATTTATAGAAACAGTCTCTTACTGTTGGCTACAGGAGCATTCGTTGCTTCCTGTGCCAATTATGACATAACTGACGATTTCACGGCTCAGCCTGATCCTACCTATCAGGAGCCTTACAAGGACTATGCCCCTGTCAAGACTTATATTGACAGAAGTAAGTATGTCAATATGTCTCTCGGTGCAACTCTTGATGTTAAGAAGTTCAACAATCAGGAGCTTGAACATGCTGTTGCTGTCACAAACTTTGACAATTACGCTTTCGGCAAGACACTTATGTCGGGTAATATCGTCAATGAAAAGGGCATTATGAACTTCCTTGACATGAAGGATCTTCTTGATCATGTAGAGGAGATTGGTGGTGAGGTGTTCGGAAGTCCTATCGTTGCAAATGCCAATCAGGCTGACGGCTGGCTGAGCACACTTACTGCTCCGATTGAAATATCCGTAGAGCCTGTAGAGGATAAGTCTGTTGACTATACCACGATGGAAGAGTTTACGGGAACAGCGAAGAGCGGTAAGCCTGTAATTGTAAAGAACTATGACGGTAATCAAAATGCTCTGAAGTGTCCTGTTAGATCAAAGGTTAACATCGTTGAAGGCTTTGACATTGATCCGCTTGGTGATTATACCATTACCTTCTATGCTCAGGTAGAGAAGGATGAGTCTGTTATTTGTACTTTCGCTGATAGTACGATATTAGAAAATGACAAGGCTAAAAGTAAAAAGAAATATCCTATCAAGCCGGGCAAATGGACGAAGGTGACAGTAGAGGCAAAACCTGCTAAGAATGCAACGGCGGGTTACTTGATGATTGAGGGTAACTTCAACAGTCCTGTATATATCCAGAAGGTTACGGTTGTTCGTACCCCTGACAATCATCGCCCACAGACTGCACAGGAGAAGAGTGATACTCTCAACTATGCCCTTAATGCTTGGTGTGACGGTTTGATGAAGATTAATGAAGGCCGTATCAAGTCGTTCGACCTTATTGAAGAGGCTATCGACACAAAGAAAACTTTGGAGAACGGATATTTTGACCTCAAGCATTCAGATACAGACATTTACTGGCAGGATATTCTTGGAAGTGAGAACTATGCTCCTACCGTATCAAAGATTGCTGCTGATGCTTTCCAGAAGTATGGTGGTGATGCTTCAAAACTGAAGTTCTTCATCAGCGAGGCTGGACTTGAGAATCAGAAGAAGTTCGAGAGCCTGAAGTACTGGATCAATATCTGGGACGGCAAGGGTGCAAAGATTGACGGTATCAACGCTAAGCTGAGTCTTACATATAGTGAGAATGCCGACAAGCAGGCTGAGAACGAGGCTTCACTTAACACACTCCTTGATAACCTTGCTTCTACTGGCAAGCTGATTAGAATTTCTAACTTTGATATCAAGTATGAGGATGCTGAAGGTGCACCTGTTGTTGCTGGGAAGATAACGAACGAGCAGCGTCAGAAGTTGGCAGACTACTATGCTCACGTAATCAAGAGCTATATGACCAAGATCCCTAACGAGAAACAGGCTGGTATCTGTAAAGGTAACATGGCTGATACAGGTGATCCTGTTGGTCTTTGGGCTATTAAAAAGGACTGGGTTCGTACAGCCACCTACAAGGCATTCTGTGATGCCCTCAGTGGAAAGTAGAATTGTTGGATGGTTTGAAGGTTTACTAGGTCATAAGGTCTGCATCGCCTATGGCGTTGCGACCTTAGACACCTAAACCTCCTAAATCTGAAAAGAATCATAAATCAATATTTTTATCTATTTCATTATTTATTAATCTAAATTATTTCTATTATGAAGAAATTGTTTACACTCGTTGCTCTTTTGGCTATGTTCCTGGGAGCAAAGGCAGAGACGGTAGTTGATGCGGAGATCGATTTCTCTAAGTATTCCGACATCAGCGAGTTCAAGTTTGCAGGTTGGGGTGCCAGTGAATCTGCGCTCGCTCGCCTCACAATTGAGAATGGTTGTCTCCACTTCCACAGTGAAGAGGCTACAGACCCTTCTTGGGATTGTCAGTTCCACCCAATTGGTGGTGTAGAGGTTGAAGAGGGTGTTACCTATACTCTCCACTACAAGGTTAAGGGTACTGTAGAGCAGAACATTTCTGCACTTGGTTTTAACACTACTCCTTATGGACAGTTCCCAATTACAACAGATTGGGTAGAAGGTACATTTGACTATGTTGCAACTGCTTCTAAAGGCGGTGACATCCTCATGCAGTGTGGTGACTATATTGGTGATTTTGATATCGCATACCTCAAGATTACACACGAGGGAAAGGCTAATGCACGTCCAGAAGTATGGGTTCAGCAGCTTGAGAATGGCGATGCTGAGAAGTCATGGGCTGACCTTGGACTTGATGGTGTTAAGTTCAACGATCAGGAGAAGAACTTCAAGATATGTGCTTGGGGCAAGGTTAAGAATGAGAACATGAATGATGATGGTGGCTGGGATCCTGTTCCTGCTCAGATTGTGGAAGACCCAGATAAACCAGGCAACCACGTGTTCGTGGTTAAGGCAGCTCTTGCTGATACAGAGGGTGATGCTTCTGCATGGGACAACCAGTTCTGGATTCAGTCTCCAAAGTCTTGGAAGGCAGGTACAAAGGTTAGGGTTAAGTTCCGTTATAAGGCTTCACAGGAAGTTAATACAAATACTCAGGTACACAAGCAGAATCCATCAGACTATCTCCATTGGCAGGCTGTTGGTGATGTAAAGTTCACAACTGAGTGGCAGGAGTTTGAGAATACATTCACATTCGATGAAAATCAGGCTGGCGCTTGGTCAATTGCATTCAACCTTAACCCAGAAATAAAGACTCCAACAGAGTTCTATTTCGACGATCTCTCTTGGGAGGCTCTGAAGCTTGACGAGGGTTATTTCGTTGCTGGTTCTAACCCAGACGCTGGTATTGAGTATGATTTTGACAACGCTACCGAGTTAATATACGATGAGGCTGAGGGTGCATACGTTGCTACTATTGGTGCTAAGGATGCTTATGTTTCTCAGGTTATGATTTCTACCATTCGCGGTAATAATTCTGCTTTCAAGGGTGCTACTATTAAGCCTAAGGGTGATGTTGTTATTGGTGAGTGGCTTGACTATTCTGAGGCAGCTTCTGCTAAGATTCTGCTCCCAGGTCGTGCTATCTGGAAGGTTGTTATTGATGTAGAATATGGCAAGATATTGTTCGATTTTTTAGGGGGTGAAAAGATTGATTTGCTTGAAATCAAGCCTAACCCAACAGAAGTTGTTGTTAAGGGTCAGGAAAGAGATTGGCTTTCTAATGGTAATGAAGAAGAAGTTGGTGCAGGTGAGGCTTGGGACAACCAGTTCTTCATCGTAACTAACCGTCCTGTTAAGGCTGGTGAGAAGACTATTATCCAGTTCAAGTATAAGGCTTCTACAGATGCTAAGGTAACTACACAGAGCCATGAGCTCCCTGGTAACTACATCCACTGGGCTGCTATTGGTGATATTAACTTCACAACTGAGTGGCAGGACTTCGAGGCTACATTTACTATTCCTTCAGAGTGCAATGGTGAGCCTAACAATGCTGATAATCCTACATTCAATAAGAACTTCAGATCTATCGCATTCAACATGGCTGAGATCAAGGAGGCTTGCGACTACGAGATTAAGGACATCGTTTGGAAGACAGAGGATGGTACTGAGTCTCTTATCGATATGGAAGGTGCTTTGAACCTCTACGTTAAGGAGGGGGCTGGTACAACTCCTTATATCTTCGGTACAGATCATGAGACTGGTATCAAGGACGTAACAAAGAGCGTCAAGGTTGCTACTGCTAAGTTCAACCTCGCTGGTCAGCGCGTTTCTAACGAATATAAGGGCGTTGTTGTTGACAACAGCGGTAAGAAGTACTTCGCTAAGTAAGTATCCCTTTCTCTCTTGAATTAGAGAGTTTTTCATAAAAATTTTCGTGCGTCACTTTCCGGCATCACGCTGGAATCGTGACGCACGATTTTTTTTTTTTCGTCTTAAAAACAATCCTGCTCAATACACTCATGGATCATGTTTGCGAGGGCTTTCAGCCCTCGCAGAGCATAATAATAACGTGAGTTCGATGAATTGACGAGGACAAGCAGCTTGCTGTTTGCCATATAGGAATTCGTCGAACTCACGTTATAATACCCTCAGAAACATCTTTTCCTGTTTTAATAAAAAAAAACGCCAGAGAATTTGAAGAGGGGGGTGCACTTTTGCCTATTATGTCCCCTTTGCCTGCTGATTACCAATGATTTACGTTGCGTGTACCCCCCCTAAAACGCTATCCTATAGGTACACTTCAGGGGAGGGGGAGGTACACGCTTCGTTATTTCTTGATTTCCAGTTTGTTATACCCCTAAAATGGGTAAAAGTGCACCCCTATCTATAAATTCTCTCGGAAAAAATCATCTTGAACACGGAAAACACGAAAGATGCGAAAAATTTTCGTTTGTCCTGTCAGTTCAGCATCGGAGAAGCGTTTGTTTTGAATTCATAGAACTCACGTTGAATTAATGTCAGAGCAAGAACCTACGACCTCAAAAGTTCGTTGTAGCTCAGTTCTTCGTCTCATATAAAAACCATTAAAAGACCATTAAGATACTATTATGTTACCATTATATTACCATAGTTTATGGTATTATTATGGTATTATAATGGTAATATAATGGTATTATAATGGTATTATGAACGGAGGATTATTGGAGGAGCATAGGAGAAAGAACAGACCTAAAGGATAAGGAAATCCCCTTCTCTCAACTCTAAAGGCAAAATGTCTAAAGGCAGAGAGAGTGGGAGTTGGGAGGGAATAAAAGACTAAATAACGTGAATCCATTTCCTTTTTCTCATCGAACTCACGCTATGATTAGTTGGGAGGTAAAGGGAAAAAAGGTAAATCCGTTGTAAAACCGCTGTGAATCCGTTGTAAATCCCATTCCTGAAAGGGAGGATGAAGGGAGGCACAGAGGAGCCCTAAAATCTTCTCTCACCGTCTCTATGCCCTGAAATCTGGCTCGAAAACAAGTGTAGATAAAAATAAAGGAGCCACACCCAGTTTCAAACAACTAAGTATGGCTCATTTCCCCTTTTTTTCTGTGACATAATTTTTGTCACTTCATAAATCTTACACTTATTTCCGATTGCAAAGGTACTATATATTATCAGCCTGCCAAAATTTTTCATGAAGAAAATTATTGCAATTCCGCGGATGCAACGATTTTTACACTTCCGCAATAATTAAATGTACAGCAAACACTCTATTTTTGCCACTTTTACAGATATGCAATATAGCGAAATCTGGTAATATGCCCGTTTTTCCGCTTTTTATGCCATTTTTCGTGTGATTCTATGTGCTGTCTTGATTTATGTCAACAATGTACCTCTTACACTAAATAAACTTTGATTCTGCTTGTTTTTTCAAAAAGTAATGCGTAACTTTGCAAAAAATGGGATTTGTCACAAAGCGTTGTGAGGTAACTATTTCCAAAGTTTGTTATTTTACATTTATTTCCAACAACAAAAATTATTTTTTATGAAAAAAGCATTCTATCTCAGAATGATTATTACTATGGTAATAACCATGGGTTTTGCTAAAGTGGCGATGGCTGATGAGCCAAGTCTATGTAGCATTGATGGTGTCATATATTTCACATGGAATATTGACGGCACTGGTACACTTCACGTAACTCCTCTGGAGGCTACGACCTCTAACTTCGATAAGTCTCCTTTCTATAAATATAGAGATCAGATAAAGAAAGTGGTGATTGAAAATGACTTCTATTGCGAGGACGGTTTCAAGGCCATAGGTAACTGCTTCTTTAAGGGACTTGACAAGCTTGAGAGTGTACAGTTCACAAGTTCTATCGTTAGTATCGGTGAGAGTGTGTTTGAGGGTTGCAAATCGTTAAAGGAGATTGTGGTTCCTTCAACCGTAGAGAGCATTGGCAGAAACGCTCTTAAAGGCTGTTCAAGCCTTACGGCTGTGTCTCTTCCATTCCTTGGCTATAATGGCGCGATTTGGGTTAACCAGACAGACAAGAACGATCTTTCATGGATATTCGGTACAAGCAAGGGTAAGGAGTTCTATACCGTGTCTCATACGATTGGTAGTAAGACTATGTCTTATTCTTTTCCAGTCAGCCTGAAATCATTCACTATTAGCGGTGGCATTCTCTGTAATGATGCGTTCGACAATTGCGTTAGCCTTGAGAACATCAGTCTTGGCAAGGAAACAAAGAGCGTTCCTTCTGCGTTGGTTGCAGGATATTACAGCAACATGTCATTCTATTCAGGGCAGTAATTTCTTCAATTACTTAATCATATTCTAAATAGTATCTCCCTCATTCCTTCTGCAGTGGCAATGGAGTGGGGGACTTTGTTTGGGGAATTATCAGTTTAATAGACAGATAATGCCGCTGATTGCCATGTATGCGTAGATGATTTTTTTCAGAATGGGTAATGACATTTTTTTGAAGGCATAGCTTCCGAGCATGGTACCCGCAATAACGCCAAAGATGCCGAAGCAATAGTCGGTGAGCACAGTCGTGGTCAGGAAACCGTAATACGCACGATAGAATGTCATCATCACGTTTCCGATAAGGAAATAGGTCTGGGCAATAGCCATGTATTCTTCCTTTGAATCTGTCGTCTCAACGAAATATAAGACGGCTGGAGGACCTTGCATCCCGAAGAGACCGCCCATGATTCCTGATAGTGTTCCGAGTACCGTTTGTGTTGGTTTGTTGGGCTTTAGATGCACCTTTCCGGCAAGCAGGAAAAACCATAGGCTTGCTATGATGAGCATGATACCGAGGAATGTTTTTAATAGTCCGTCAGCGGCTTGGCTGACGAAGTGGACGGCGAAGAAAGATGATATAAGAAAAACTATCAGAAGAAACCAGAGCTTATTCCATTTTAGATACTTTCTGTTTCTAATTGCTATGAAAAGGCTCGTACTCAGGGCGCATAGTCCGGAAAGAGTAGTTGCTTCACCGTAGGATGGCATAAGGTAGGGTAGGACAGTCATGATGAAGATGCCGAATCCGAAGCCTGAAACGCGCTGTACAAATGCCGCGCCTATACACATTAATACCAGAAATATCGTTGTTTCTTGCATTTTTTTGAATAAAACTGTTCTTTTTGTAAAAATCTTTATGCAAAGGTACGTTTTTTTAGACAAAAACCTTTTCTTTTCTAAAGAAAATTATTACTTTTGTAGCAGAAATTCACAATAAGCAATAACTAATTACCAATATATGAACAAATCGTTATTGACTGCTATTCTGATGCTCATGGGAATCAGCGTCTGGGCTCAGCGAAGCATAATCAACCTAAAGAAGTGGGAATTCTCTCGTGATAGGCAATACTGGCAGAAAGTCAGTGTTCCACATGACTGGGCTATTTCCGGACCTTTCGACAAGAAATGGGATCTGCAAGTAGTTAGTATCGAGCAGAACGGCGAGAAGGAGGCTACGGAGAAAAGCGGTCGTTCAGGAGCCCTTCCATGGATTGGTGAAGGACACTATCGCACGACTTTCAATATTGATAAGGAACAATATGCCAGGGTAGGGCGTTGCATCATTGAGTTTGATGGAGCAATGTCAGAGCCTACCGTATATGTGAACGGAAAGAAGGCTGGTTACTGGCCTTATGGCTATAATGCTTTTAGGCTTGACATCTCAAGTCTTGTGAAGCAGGGAACGAATGAAGTGACTGTTGATCTGGTGAACCTTGAGGAGAGCAGCCGTTGGTATCCTGGAGCGGGTATTTATCGCCCTGTGAAGGTGATGTTTGTTCCGAAGGTTTCAATAGATGCATGGGAGACGAGTATTCGTACTGCGGGCTTTTCTACCGGCGTTAATAATTACGGAAAGACAAAGCTTGTGGCAAAGGTGGATTACGAGACTCAGCTTCAGTCACTCTCAGAGGCAAGTATGAATGAATACGACGATATGTCGTTCGTTGTAGAGGTGCTGAATGCAGAGGGTAAGTTTGAGGCTGGTAGCCACTATGATGTTCCTGCTGACGGGCATATCAAGACCACGATTACGGTGACTAATCCTCATGTGTGGAGTCCTGAGACGCCATATCTTTACAAGATGCGTTCTCGTCTTTTCTCGAAGGGTAAGATGGTTGATGAAATCATCACTAACTTCGGAATCCGTACTATTGAGGTTGGCAAGGATGGTTTCAAGCTCAACGGTACCGCACGCAAGATACAGGGTGTTTGTCTGCACCATGACCTTGGACCTCTTGGAGCTGCCGTTAACAAGGCTGCGCTCGTTCGTCAGGTTAAGCTTATGAAGGATATGGGATGTGATGCTATCCGTACTGCGCACAATATGCCGTCACAGATGCAGATGGATGTCTGTGACTCGCTTGGTATGATGGTTATGGCTGAGAGTTTTGACTCATGGATATATCCTAAGTGCAAGAACGGCTATTCACGTTTCTTCAAGGAGTGGGCAGAGAAGGATCTTAGTAATCTCTTGCGTGGACACAGAAATCATCCATGTATCGTAATGTGGAGCATAGGTAATGAGATTCCAGAGCAGACAGACCCTGTAGTGGGTGTGGAGTGGTCAAAGAAGCTACAGGATCTATGCCATAAGCTCGATCCTACACGTCCTGTTACGCAAGGTCTTGATCGTGTTGATGCTGCGATTAAGAGTAAGGTGGCAGCGACGATGGATATAGTAGGTCTTAACTATCGCACGCATCGCTATCAGTATGCTTATGACAAGACTCCTCAGAAGTTCGTTCTCGGTACAGAGACCGGTTCTACTGTTAGTTCGCGTGGTGTGTATAAAACTCCTTATAAGACCTCAAATTACGCTCACTACGAGGACGGACAGTGCTCAAGCTATGATAATGAGTGGTGTAGCTGGAGTAACCTTCCTGAAGTCGATTTTGAGAACATGGAGGATCTTCCTTGGACTATAGGTCAGTTTGTATGGACGGGTATTGACTATCTCGGTGAGCCTACTCCATACGATGAATATTGGCCAAGTCGCTCTTCCTACTTTGGAATCTGTGACCTTGCTGGTCTGCCAAAGGATAGATATTATCTATATCGTTCTGTTTGGAATAAGGAGAGTCATACTCTTCATATTGCTCCGCATTGGACTTGGGGTAAGGACATGATAGGGCATTCAATTCCTGTTCAGGTATATACTGACTATGAGGAGGCGGAGCTGTTTGTCAATGGTAAGTCGAAGGGTAGGGTAAAGAAGAACCATTTCGTCAACTGTGATGAAAGTGGAAATCAGATTACGGGTCAGAATCAGACTAATCCTAATGGTGATGGTCGTTGGGATACCAGATATGATACTTCTGTTCCACCTAACCTTGATCGTTTCCGCCTTCGTTGGTTTGTGAAGTATGAGCCGGGAGAGCTGAAGGTTGTGGCATACGATAAGGATGGTGAGGCTGCAGAGGAGCAGATTGTCCGTACTGCAGACTATGAGTCGCAGTTACTTCTTGAGCCTGATGTGAAGACTCTCAAGGCTGATGGTGATGACCTTTGTTACATTACTGTTAGTATGCTTGACAAGGATGGTAATTTCTGTGCTGATTCAGATGATGAGGTGCTTGTTACTATTGAGGGTGCTGCTCGCTTCCGTGCAATCTGTAATGGCGATCCAACCTCTCTGGAGCTGTTTACTGAGCCTCATATGCGTTTATTCCATGGAAAGCTTGTTGTGACGATACAGAGCACGGAAAAGCCTGGTGACATCAAGGTTACGGTCATTCGTCCTTCTGGTAACTATAAGGATAGCAAAGGCAAGAAGTTCTCACAGAACCTTATTGAGAATTCTGTTACGATTAAGTCTGTGAAATAATATTTTCATAGCAAGTAATTTCTGTTGAAATGCAATGTCGCAAAGATGCTAAGAAGTGATAAAACTCTTGCATGTTTGCGACATTGCTTTTGTTATTACATCTGCTGAAAACTCTATTCTATAAAATAGTCTAAGTGCTATGTTGGCATATAGAGGTTTGGGCAATTATAGATAGGTGTTCTATTCAACAATAACTCCTCCGTTCGCTGTGTAGCTTACGGAGGAGAAAAACATTTATAATTGATTAATTACGTCTTCTGGTAGTTTTGTCATTTCAGCTATTTGCTTTACTTGAAGACCTGCTTCCTTCAAGGCCTTTGCAGAAGAAAGTAAAGCTTTGTCTTTCTCTGCAAGTTGATCGTCCTTCTCTGCAAGTTGATCGTCCTTATTTGCAAGTATTGTTTCCTGTTCTGCCAGTTTAGCCCCTTGTTCTGCCAGTTTAGCCCCTTGTTCTTCAAGTTTAGCCCCTTGTTCTGCAAGTTTAGCTCCTTGTTCTGTAAGTATTTCTCCTTGTTCTGCCAGTTTTGCGTCACGCTTTGCTATCTCTTTGTCTCTTATCATGATGGCAGTATCACGGTCCTCTATGGCAGAGAAATATTCATCCTCTACATTCATATCCTGTCGTAGTCTGGCATCTGCTGCTGCAGCAAGTAGTCTATGGAGAATATGAAGCATCTCTGCATCATCCTTAAAGGCATCATCATCAAAATTAAGAATTTGATGGTTGTACTCGTCTTTATGTGACTGATCAAACACACTGAGAACTTTATCTAGACGATTGTTTATCGTGCCTCTGAGAAGCGGTATCTGCACTATGATGCTGTCATGCACTAGGCTATCGATGAATGGGTCAGGAATGCCCTTTGTCACTTCAATACCGTCGTAATTATATGATTTGTGCTTGACATAAAGCACAGGCTCCTCGATATCACCAACTCTATGACCAAGTAAATATACTGTTATCATAGGAATGGCATAGCTATTAATGCTGTCCTTCTTGATGATATTAGCTGGATCAGAATACTGCGTGCCAAGATATTGACGGAAACGTAGTGTTTCTGTCTCTAACCATGTCTTTTGAAGTTCAATAAGGATTAGTTTTAGACTTCCGTCTTCCTGACGCACTTTAGCTGCAAAGTCAAGACGGAACATGGAAATCTTATCTCTACCAGCATTGCTATACTCATGTTTGCGCATTTCTACCTCTACCACATCCTGTTTCAGTAATGCGGAGAGTATTGTCTTCGTAATGCGCTCATCTTCCATGAGATATTTGAAGATAGAATCGTATATCGGATTGGCTATACTAATCATATTAATCTAATTTGCTTTCGTGGGCAAAGATACTTATTTTTCCTGAAACCTCCAAATTTTTAGGTGGAAAAGAACATTGTGACAATAATAGCCTTAATAAATATGAGGGAATATTTGATGTTAAAAAGAACGCTTCCTAACCTCGCGGTTAGGAAGCGTTAGAGAAAAATTGTATTACTTTATCAAAAATTACGGTATCTTATTACTGAAGCTCAGAAACCTGCTTAGCCATTGGATTCTCTGGATCGATTTCGAGAAGCTTAGTTGCATATTCCTTTGCCTTTGCGATATCCTCGTTAACCTTTACGAAGTAAACGATGTTATAGCTGAGAGCCTGCTTGAGCTGAGAGAGGTCAGAAGCATCCTTGCTGTCAAGACCGTTGATGATCTCAATAAGCTTGTCGTAGTGTGGCTTAGCTGCACCTGCCTTATCCTCTGGGTCGAGAATGAATGGGAGCTTTGCACGCTGTGCGGTTACGCTCTGCTCGAATGTTGGGAACTCCTTTGCAATCTCTTCGAATACCTTGTCAGCCTTTGCTACCAACTCCTGCTTCTGCTCTGGAGCAGTTTTCTCGTCAATAGCCATTGTACGATAGAGCTGTGCGAGACCGTTCTTGATGTTTGCTGTCATCTGAGGCTGTCCCTTTACATACTTCTCGTAGAATTCGAGTGCCTTTGTATAGTCGCCCATTGACTTATATACATCAGAGAGGTTCTTATATACGCTTACTCTCTGAGTCATTTCGAAAGTACGGTTGTTAACAACCTTCTCGAACATAGCTATAGCTTCATCGTTCTTCTTCAGCTTCTGAAGAGCTGTACCATAGTTGATGTAGTCAAGTGCTGAGTACTTAACATCATCAGATGCATTGAAGAGACGGTCACCATACTTGATTGCATCCTCATACTTCTCAAGGTTTACGTTGTTGAAGAGTGTGAGACGGTTGAGTGAACCATAGCGTGGGAACTTGTTGTTACCGAAGCTTGAAACCTTCAAAGACTCATCATACTTCTGCTTGAGGAAGAGAAGCATTGAGTATTCTGCAAGCTGATAGTTCTCCATCTGATTAAGACTTGCCTTTGAGTAGTACTCGATAGCCCTGTCAGTGTTGTTCGTCTTTGACATAATCTCAGCAGCAACGAGGTCAACTGGATAAGATGGATCAATAGTGCGGAGCTTCTCAAGCTTCTCAATTGAACCTTCTGGGTCAGCCTTTGCGTTGATCTGAGCATAGCGGCGATAACCCTCTGGATCCTGTGGGTCCAAGGTGATAGCGTTCTCAAACCAACCAGAAGCAGCACCGCCGTCGTCCTTCATTACACAGATGTCACCCTTGAGTACATAACCTGCTGCACAGTTCTTGTTTGCCTTAATAGCGAGGTCTGCATACTTGTCGGCGTTGTCGAAGTCCTTTGCATCAAGATATGCACGACCGATGCCAGCAACTGCCTTTGCATCCTTCTTGACTGTTTTGAATACTGCTGTCACCTGCTTGTCTCTGTCCTTATCGGCTGCCTGTGACTTGATGATCTGTGTTGCTTGTTCTACTGCGGAAGTTGCATCCTGAGCCATAACTGGAGCACTGATGACTGTCATCATAGCTCCGATGATAATGTATTTAGCTGTTTTCATAATTAGCGAATTTAATTTGGTTTATGTTATGATTTACCGTCTTATTTAGGCGTATCTATTTATTGGACGAATTATAATTGGATTTGTTGCATTAGTTTACGGATTTTAACCAAATCCGTCTTTTTTTTTATTTTCTTAAATAGAAATTGAGCGAAATCGTTAAAAGTAATAGTTAAATAGGGTAGAGTGAAGAATTTGATTTACTAAAATTCTTCACTCTTAACTATCCCATTACTTTAGTCCGTTACCTGAACCTCCCTGATAGCAATGTTTCCGTATGCAGGAAGCAAACCAGCCTTGAACAGAATCATCTGTCCTCTCTGAGAGATAATGAACTGTGCGAAGCCATGAGGAAGACCATATCGTCCGCGTTCGTCATTGAGAAGTGCATAGAGTTTGCGGATGAATGGGTACTTGTCGTTGTATATGTAACCCTGATATGGTTTGTAAGAGTTCTTCCAAGTTGCAGGAGCATGCTTTGCCACGAGCATCACGCGAATGTTACGCTTGAATGTCAGGTTGGTTGTATCGCGCTTGTCGTTTAGCCAGTTACTGCCAATGATTCCGATAGCCCCTGGATGCTCTTCCACATACTTGATTACATCTGCTGTTTTCTTAGTTGCGAATGCATTAGGAGTGGTGATAGGCTTACCACCAAGTATAGAGTCCTCTACATAGTGCACAGTGCTTGATGTCTTATTGTCGAAAGCAACAATAATCTCTCCTCGTGAAGCACTTGCTGGATTGATATCTTTCCAGTTTCGGGCTTCACCCGTTAGGATTCGCTTAACATCATCCACGCAGATGCATGAGTCTGTATTATTCTTGTTGGCGATAATGGCGAGTCCATCATAGCCGATATGTATGGTCATAGGGAAGCGGTTGCGCTTTTTGAGGTTGTCGTATTCGCTCTGCTTGAAGTCGCGTGTAGTGAACATCATGAGAAGCTTGTCTTTCAGAAGAAGGTTCATTCCTTCTGATTCGCTCATATATTTTGGAGTAACGTGAGCATCCTTATAGATATGGTGGAATACGCCCATCTCCTCGTCGATGATAGGCATGAAACTCTCGTCCGCACCGAATGTAATCTTTCCGGTGGCGTATGTATCTGTGCGCGCATTTGGGTCCTTCTTCTTTTCTTGGCAAGATGACAACATGCCTAATGTGAGCATAGATGCAATGAAGATAATGAGTGATGATGCAAGATACTTCATTGTTTGGGTTAATAATGTGTATAGGTGAGAATTGTTAATTGTCCGGGTTATACTTTTGATATCAATACAGATATCTTAGATAACAAAATTGAGCTCCCTCCTCTACGGGAGAGTGAGGGAGCTCAAAGTTTAGAATATCGTGTTTTGCGACTTGTCGCAAAATACTTACGAGTATTACTGGAGACGGAATGTTACAGGGAGTGTGTACTTTACACGTACAGACTGACCATTCTGCTTACCAGGAATCCACTTAGGCATTGCGCTAACCACGCGCTGTGCCTCCTTGTCAAGTGAAGGGTCAACTGACTTAGCAATGCGAACGTCAGTTACGCTACCATCGCGCTCTACAACGAATGTACAGATTACACGACCCTGGATACCATTCTCCTCAGCTACTGGTGGGTACTTGATTGCCTTCTGGAGATAAGCCATAAGAGCTGCTGTACCACCTGGGAAAGAAGGCATCTGCTCTACTACGTCGAACACCTTGTTCTCTTCTTCCTTTGGCTTAACAGGCTCTGTTACGAGAACCTCCTTAGCTTTGAGTACTTCACCAGACTCATCGTTACCAACTACGTTGGCGAAACCTACGGCTACCTTAGAGTTCATGATTTCGTCCTGAGACTTCATCTCGTCCTCTGGGCGTACCTCATCGTCCTTCTTAATCACAGGTGCGGTGAACTTGATAGAGCTCTTTACCTTCTCTACAACCTGCTCAACCTTTTCCTGCTTAACGACTTCCTTACGCTCAACCTTGGCTTCCTTCTTCTGCTCAGCAAGTGCAGTAAGCTCAGTTACCTGAGTCTGTGCCTGATGCTTAGCCTGATAGTCATCGTAAGCATTCTTGGCAACCATATACACCATAACGAGAGCGAAGATGATAAGTACGGCTACAATTGATTTAATGTTTCGTGCTGTTGTCTGACGACGAAGCACATAAGCACCGTACTCCTTGTTACGGTTCTCGAACATTAAGTCCGACCATCTGTTGTCAATAAGATCTATTTGTGACATTTTTCTTTTCCTTTCTTAAGTTAAAGTTACTAATAGACTTACTCCTTGACGTGAGCCTCTTCAAGAAGCTTCTTGTCCTGGTCGTTTATCTTATCAATTACATACTTACCAACAGAGCAGATCTGCATTTCATCAAGAGCGTCAACAAGGTTGAGATAGCTTGAGTTATCTGTAGCCTTGATGATGATTGTCATTGTCTCGATGTGCTTGCCGTCGATATCACCCTTCTTGATAGCCTTGAGTCTCTCATCATACTGAGCCTGAGTCATTGTTGGAGTCTTTTCACGCAACTCGTCAAGCTTAGCCTTAGCGGTACGAACCTCGAGGATTGGCTGTGTGCCGTCCTCAGTTACGTGACCTGTGAGAACCTTACGGATACCATCCTTACCCCATGTTGTCTTCTTCAGACAGGTAGGGTCGTCATACTTTGGCATACCCTCTACATAGTAGATCTGGTTGTCCGCAGTAACGAATATTGTGATAGTATAAGAAGCCTTTGTAACGGTCTTATCGTCATCTTCAATATTCTTATCGTTGGTTGGCATACTCAATTCCATTGTCTGAGGCTTAGCCAAAGTGGTACAGAGCATGAAGAAGGTGATCAACAGCATCATCATATCCACCATAGGGGTGAAGTCCGGCTTAATCCTCCTCTGTTTTGAGTGAAGTAATCAGGTAGTAACGGTTCTCGTCAATATCCTGAAGCTCATTCATTACACGCTTGATGATTCTGTAAGGAGTATCCTTGTCGGCCTTGATAGCAACCTTGATGTCAGAGTTGACACCACGTGCTGACTTAACCCACTCCTGGAACTCACTCTTGCCACCATCAATACTATCCAATGGAATACCAAGCTCTTTCAGCTGCTCGCGACGTGCGCCCTCCTCAAGGTTGAGGAAATCTTGAATCACGCTGATTGGGGCACCGAACATTGGGTCTGACTTGAAGTTAGCCAACTGTGTCTTTGTAAGGGTTTTGCCGAACTTGTCGGTAACATCCATTGCAACGTCACCCAGCTGGAACTGGTTATCCATATTCATGAACACCTTGCCTTCCTTATCGACAAGAATGTTCAGCACATCCTTCTCAGGCACCTTGATCTCGGCAACAGACTGTGGCTCAACGACCTTCACTGGCTCTGGCTTTGTAAAAGTAGAAGTCAGCATGAAGAAACAGAGCAACAGCACCATCACGTCTGACATAGGCGTCATATCGATCCAGATGTCTTGTTTCTTAAGTTTTACTTTACCCATAGTGATAAATGTTTTAAAGGGTTAGTAAAAACTTAAGCCTCGTCGTGGTTTGCCTCGTATGTCTGAGCGATAGTGTAACCAACCTCGTCGAGAGCGTATGTGAGCTTGTCGATACGGTTAGAGAAGAAGTTGTAAGATACTACAGCGAGCCATGAAGTCAAGATACCGAGAGCGGTATTGATAAGGGCCTCAGAAATACCAGTTGACAAAGCAACAGAGTCACCACCACCACCAGATGCAAGAGCAGCGAATGACTTGATCATACCAGTTACAGTACCGAACAGAGCGGTAAGAGTACCCAGTGTTACGAGAGTAGCAAGGATAGGCATGTTCATCTGGAGAGTTGGCATCTCGAGCTGAACAGCTTCCTCGTGAGCCTGCTGGATCTTAGCAATCTTCTGAGCCTTCTTTACGCCCTGAAGAGCCTCAACCTCCTTGTAAGCCTTGAGAGAAGCACCAACTACGTTAGCAATTGTACCACGCTGCTTGTCGCAGAGGTTCTGAGCCTCAACGAAATCGTTCTTAGCGAGAGCAGCCTTGATAGCTACAACGAACTTAGTTGTTGACATCTTACCGAAAGCTGTCTTCTGAGCGAGAAGGCGCTCAATAGAGAGACAAAGCACTGTGAGCATCAATGTGATCAGCACTGGCACAACGATACCACCTTTGTAGATTGTACCGAGCATGTTACCATTGAGAACCTCACCTTCTGGGTCGTTACCAACGAAGTTAGCTGGGTTACCGAGAACAAACTTGAAGATACATACTGCAACAACGAACATTGCTGCAATGATCCAAAACGCATTACGAACGCCCTGGAAGCCTGAAGACTTCTTTGGGGCTGGCTTTTGTGTAGCTGCCATAATTTTTTTAGTTTAAGTTGTTAAATAAAAATTTGAGTTAATGAATTTTTCTTTTGATTTACGGTTAAAGAGCTCTTAAGTTTGAACATATTGTATGCCTTTTGAAAGGCTATTTTCCCGTTTCAAACGCAAAGATACAAATTAATATTGAAACAATCGTTGCAATTAAGAACTTTTAACACTATTTTTTAGTGAAGGCGTGAAAGACAGTCTTTGATACGACGCATTGCCTCACGAATGTTATCATCGCTTGTAGCGTAGCTCATGCGGAAACATTCTGGGTCTCCGAATGCATCACCACCTACCGTTGCAACGTGTCCAACCTCGAGCAGGTACATTGCGAGATCAGTAGAATTCTGAATCGTGCGTTCACCGTCTGTCTTGCCATAGAAGCTTGTGCACTTAGGGAAGAGATAGAATGCACCCTGTGGTACGTTCACCTCAAGACCTGGGATGTCCTTGGCAAGCTCTACGATAAGGTTACGACGACGCTCGAATGCCACGCGCATCTCCTCTACACAGTCCTGTGAGAGAACATAAGCAGCCTCTGCTGCCTTCTGGCTTACTGAGCATGGACCAGAAGTATATTGTCCCTGAAGCTTGTTACAGCCCTTGACGATCCACTCTGGAGCCGCCATATAGCCGATACGCCAACCTGTCATAGCGTAAGCCTTACTTACACCGTTGATGATGATTGTCTGCTCCTTCATGCCAGGGAACTGAGCGATGCTCTCGTGCTTGCCCACGTAGTTGATGTGCTCGTAGATTTCATCAGCGAGGACATAAACCTCTGGATGCTTTCTGAGAACATTTGCAAGTCCCTCGAGCTCTTCCCTTGAATATACGCTACCTGTTGGGTTGCTTGGAGAGCAGAGGATGAGCATACGGGTCTTAGGAGTGATTGCAGCTTCGAGCTGAGCAGGAGTGATCTTGAAGTTCTGCTCGAAACCTGCAGGGATATGGACTGGTGTACCACCTGCGAGGAGAGCCATCTGTGGATAGCTTACCCAGTATGGTGCAGGGATGATAACCTCGTCACCATCGTCAACGAGTGCCATTACTGCGTTGCAGACAGCCTGCTTGGCACCATTGCTGACAAGAATCTCTGAAACTGAATAGTCGAGACCGTTCTCGCGCTTGAGTTTCTCAACTACAGCTTTGCGAAGGTCTGGATAACCAGGTACTGGAGAGTAGCGTGACCAGTTATCGTCAACGGCCTTTTTCGCTGCTTCCTTGATGTGGTCTGGAGTGTTGAAATCCGGTTCTCCGACACTCATGTTGATTACGTCAATGCCCTGAGCCTTCATCTCGCTACTCTTCTGTGACATGGCGAGTGTGGCTGATGGTGCAAGTCTGTTAAGACGGTTTGATAAATGTACCATGTATAATTTGTGAAAAGTTTATTGGTGCAAAGGTAATAATTTTCTTTCGTTTAATGAAATTATTGACGCAATTTTTAATGTTTTGCTTGCCAAATACACCAAAATTAGTTATAATATCCCCTTAAAATGTACCTATTTATATTTATAGAGAGTTCATTTTGCCGATTCTCTCAACTATTTTCGTGTTGGTAGCACGTATCTTGCGGAGGTCGGTCATCAGCCTTAGACGGAATCTCCACATTCGCAGGTAGAGGAAGATGCCGGCTGGCAGGATCAAAGCCGCCGTTATGTTCATCCACTTACGCTCGAAAGGGCGTGTGTGGGCTTTCTGCGATACTATCGGGTACTGGTTCAGGTATGACATTATGAACCTGTCGCGAGAATTTGAGAGATCCTCAATTATTTCCTCCAGTTCGGCACTTATTCGCTCAATCTCGTGGTCTGGCTGATAGCGGAAGAACACGTTGATGATGTTCGGCATTCGCATGAGGTGATGGCCGTATGCGTATGCACGTATCTGGTGCGACATGACAGAGAGACGCTTGGCATCATTAGCGTAGTCGGGATCGTTGATGATTACCTCCTTGCTTGCCACGTGTCGCTTGAGGCGAAGTCCGAGCAGGCGCATGAATGCATTTCTGTATGCATCCATATTGAATACCATAGAATCCTTGTTTGCCTTATAGGTGACGAATGAAGCCAACGGGATGAGTACCGCTGGTGCCAAGCCCTTACCGAACCATATAGGCCATGCTCCGAGTCGTGCCATTCGGCTTCCTGTATTGTCGAGAATATAGAACACGATGAACACGAGAACCGAGATGATGACAGGCACACCAAGTCCACCCTTTCTGATGATAGCTCCCAATGGTGCTCCTATGAAGAAGAATATGAGACAGGTGAGTGACAACGTGAATTTGTTCACAGCCTCAATCCAATGCTTACGTATCAGCTGGTCTGTATCGCTGATGGTCTCCTGTCGGTATTTAAGGTCCATTGTCGCTCTCTCTATGTTGTTGAGGGTGCGTTGCAGGGCACGGAGCTTGTTGGTCGGTTTAAGTTTTGACACAACGGTATCAAACGAGTATGTGCTCTGTTGGCCTTGCTTGACGGCTGTAATAGAGTCGTTCTTGCTGATATTCCTTGGGAATGACATGTCTGAGAGCTGCCATTCAAGGATTTTTCGTGTCGCTTTTCCTATGCTGTCGCAGTCTTTGTTCAGGGAATCAACCGTATGGGAGATCTGTTGCAGACTCTTAGCCTCGGCTTTGTTTGACAGGTCTGCCATATCAGCCATGTTCATACCGCTGTTGAACTCGAGCAGAATCTTCTTGCTGATGAATGATTCCCTTCGGTATGGTACGTTGGCATTACCGCCAAATTGCTGCGGATGCATATTCTCGAACCTCTCGAACCACTCTCCGCTATATAGCGTGAGCAGCAGATGTTGCTTGTCGGCTGTGGATTGCATCTTGCCTGAATCGGCAAGTATGATGGCAGCATCATTAAATGAGTTGTTCATACGGTAAATCATGACACCGTAGAGCATACCTGTATTAAGGTCTTTCTTCTGCACGTACAGGTTACATTGTGGTATGCGGTCATAGAAGATACCCTCAGGAATCTCAAGTTCAGGAGACTTCTGTTTTATTGAGATTAGCAGCTGTGTGAGGTTCTTTGTCGATTTCGGACCTATGTTGTTCTGGAAATAGAACGAGCCTACCGTGATAAAGCAGCAAATGATGATCAGCGGGCGCAATGTCTGCATCAATGATATGCCCGCAGCCTTTATTGCCGTCAACTCGCTGTTCTCGCCTATGTTACCCATGGTTATGAGCGAGGCAAGGAGAATGGCAAGAGGAAGAGCCTGTGGTATGACCATCAATGAGAGGTGCCAGAAGAACTGCGCGAGTATGTCAATGGAGAGTCCCTTACCGATAAGTTCATCGACATAACGCCACACGAACTGCATCATCAGCACGAAGAGGCTGATGCAGAAAGTGCCGGCAAAAAGCAGCATAAACTGCTTTACTATATATATGTCGAGTTTCTTGATCCTGTACATTTTTGTAATTGCGGTGCAAAATTAGTATAAAAAATTAAGACTACCAAACAATTCCACACAAAAAAGTATCTCTTAACTTTCGTCACCAAAAGTAGGTTGCAGTTCCGCTCTGCCTCCGTAGTATCTCCATCGCTTCTCCATCGCATCTCCATCGTTAGTCCATCGAAACGATGGAGTATCGATGGATTACCGATGGATAATCGATGGATTATCTTCGGAAGAAGAGGGGGGGGCTTGGGTGTTGGGTGATAGGTTGTTGGGGTTGGGTGTTGGAAATAAAAAAGGTCAGGTTTTTGCCTTTGCTTGCAAAAACCTGACCTTCGCAGATCACTACTTATGTCGGTTGGCTCTCTGTTCACGATACTTTGCCTTTTGCTTGGCAGATCCCGAACCGTGAGCACCAGTTATGTATTTTTTCTTCTTTGCCTTGGTCTTCACCTTACCGTCGTCCTCCTTTGGCTTTGTGCCTCCGCGAGAGAATGAGATGCCGTTGACCAGGATGTCATCAAAATCTGTCATATTAATGGTGGAACAGGCGAACGCCAGTGAATGCCATTGTGATACCGTACTTGTCGCAAGTCTCGATGACATTGTCATCACGAACAGAACCACCTGCCTGTGCGATGAACTCAACACCTGACTTGTGAGCACGCTCGATGTTGTCGCCGAATGGGAAGAAAGCGTCAGAACCGAGAGCAACCTTTGTGTTCTGTGCAATCCATGCCTTCTTCTCCTCGCGTGTCAGAGGCTCTGGCTTCTCTGAGAAGAAGTTCTGCCATACGCCCTCTGCGAGTACATCCTCATAGTCGTCAGAGATATAAACGTCGATTGTGTTGTCGCGATCTGCACGACGGATTCCCTCCTTGAATGGGAGGTTCATAACCTTTGGACACTGGCGCAACCACCAGATATCAGCCTTGTTACCAGCAAGACGAGTGCAATGGATACGGCTCTGCTGACCAGCACCGATACCGATAGCCTGACCGTCCTTAACGTAGCATACTGAGTTAGACTGAGTATATTTGAGGGTGATGAGGGCAATCATAAGATCGCGCTTAGCCTCGTCGCTGAAAGTCTTGCTCTTGGTTGGGATGTTCTCAAAGAGAGCTGGATCGTTGAGCTTGATCTCGTTTCTGCCCTGCTCGAATGTAATGCCGAAACATTGCTTTGTCTCGATAGGAGCAGGAGTATAGTTAGGGTCGATCTTGATTACGTTGTAAGTACCCTTACGCTTGTCGCGAAGAATCTGAAGAGCCTCCTCTGTGTAGTCTGGAGCGATAACACCATCACTAACCTCACGCTTGATGAGAGTAGCAACAGCTGCATCACAAGTATCAGAGAGGGCGATGAAGTCACCATAGCTTGACATACGGTCTGCACCACGAGCACGAGCGTAAGCACATGCGATAGGAGAGAGAGGAATCTTTACGTCGTCAACGAAATAGATCTTCTTCAATGTGTCTGAAAGAGGCAGGCCGACAGCGGCACCAGCAGGACTAACGTGCTTGAAGCTTGCTGCAGCACAGAGACCAGTAGCCTCCTTGAGCTCCTTGACAAGCTGCCAAGAGTTGAGTGCGTCGAGGAAGTTGATGTATCCAGGACGTCCGTTAAGAACTTCGATAGGCAGTTCGCCTTCGGTGATGAAGATACGAGACGGCTTCTGATTTGGGTTACAGCCGTACTTGAGAGCTAGTTCTCTTGAGAGCTAGTTCTTTCATTTTTGTAAAAGTAATAATGAGCCCCTCACCTGCCCTTCGGGCATCCTCTCCCCAAGGGGCGAGGGGGAATATTAGTAATAAGCCCTCACAAGCGATTAATGGTAACTTTTATCCTCGCCCCTTGGGGAGAGGATGCCCAAAGGGCAGGTGAGGGGCTGTTTTTAATTCTTTGCCAATTCCTTTTGCAGGTCTTCCCATGTCTGGAAACCTGCAAGAAGGGCTATCTTGTCAAGTGCCTCCTTTGATGGGTGTTCGTATTTCTTTACTATTTCCCATGCCTTGTGGAGATCAATATGTAGATGTTTCATCTTGAAGGAGAATTAAAAAAAGACCCACACGGGGTGAGTCTTTTTATTTTCTGTGTGCACAAATTACTTTGTAACAACACGCTTTTCAGCGATACGAGCCTTCTTACCTGTAAGGTTACGGAGGTAGTAGAGCTTAGCGCGACGTACCTTACCGTGCTTGTTCACCTCGATAGATTCGATAGCAGGAGACTCGATTGGGAAGATACGCTCTACACCAATTGTACCTGACATCTTACGAACTGTGAAGCGCTTCTTGTCACCATGACCAGAAATCTTGATAACTACGCCACGATAGAGCTGGATACGCTCCTTTGAACCCTCGATAATTTTGTAAGCGACAGTGATAGTGTCACCTGGCTTGAACTCAGGGAACTTCTTGCCGGTTGCAAATGCTTCTTCAGCAACTTTGATCAAATCCATTTTGTTGAATTGTTTTATTAAATTGTTGTATCGTTCTAGCGCAACATAGTGGGTAACACTTCTCCCTCACCATCGGTTACGCCGGAAAGCGGGTGCAAAATTACTCATTTTCCTTTGACTTACCAAACTTTTTTCGACTTTTTTCTCAATTTCCTTTTATAATTAACTAAAAAAGAGTAATTTTGCATCGTTTTTCCAAATAACAGTCCTACTTATGAAAAGGTATATAAGGAATTTGTCACTTGTTTCTGCTGTCGTGATAAGCATCGTTTCTTGCTCGTCACACCAATATTCCGTGCAGTCTGTTGACTATCAGCGAGTGACCATTGACTCGCAGTTTGATGCACTCCCTGATGCAGAGGCTATTGCATTCCTTGCCCCTTTCAAAGCCAAGGTTGATAGTCTGATGTCGCCTGTCGTTGGTCGTGTGGCTTGCGATATGGATGCTGACCGTCCGGAGAGCAAGCTTTCCAATCTCCTTGCCGACATCCTTATCTGGGCTGCTAAGGACTTTGACGAGAAGCCTGTAATCTCCGTTTATAACATGGGTGGAATACGTGCTTCTCTCAGCAAGGGTGATGTGACTATCGGAAATGTCATAGATGTTGCTCCTTTTGAAAACAAGCTGTGTTTCATGACCTTGAAAGGTTCTCAGGTTACAACCCTCTTTGAGCAGATTGCAGCCCGAGGAGGTGAGGGCTGCAATCATGCCGTGAGGGCGGTCATAAGTAAGGACAATAAACTGGTAAGTCTGAAGATAAATGGTGAGGAGGTCAATCCTGACGCTGATTATAGGGTAGCCACGATAGATTATCTTGCAGACGGAAATGACGGTTTGCCTATTCTGAAGTCGGGCACTAATCGTAAGATGCTGATCGATAAGAGTAATAACCTTCGTTTCATTATCATGGATTTTTTCCGGGAGAATACTAAACAAGGTCGTGAGGTTCATGCCGAGGTTGAAGGTAGGATAACAGTAGAGTAGGGAGGTAAGCCAAATGAGAAAGATATTGTTCCTTTGCTTTTTTGTCGCACTTAATGCCTTTGCACAAAAGGGTATCGTGGTACTTCATTCCAACGATTGCCATTCGCAGATTTATCCATTCAGCAAGAACTTAGCTGACAGGAAAAAAGCGGATCTTGGTGGATTCGCCCGTCGTGTGGTGTATGTCAAGCAGCAACGCAAGCTTACTCCAAACCTTCTGCTCTTTGATTGTGGTGACTTCTCTCAAGGCTCACCTTACTATAATATATACCGGGGAGAGGTGGAGATTGGACTTATGAACATCATGGGATATGATGCTGCCACAATCGGTAATCATGAGTTTGATTTCGGACTTGACAATATGGCGTGTATCTTCAAGATGGCTAAGTTCCCTATCGTGTGCGCAAACTATGATTTCTCAGGAACAGTTCTTGAAGGGATAGTAAAGCCATATACCATTATCAAACGTAATGGTGTCAAGATTGGCGTGTTCGGTCTCTCGCCTAAACTTGAAGGACTTGTTCTTCGCGAGAATTATGGTAATGTCAAGTATCTTGATCCAATTACCGTTACAAAGAATGTTGTCAAGACTCTCCGTGAAAAGGAGAAATGCGATCTTGTCATCTGTCTTTCGCATCTTGGTTGGAAAACTGGCGATGAAGAACCTTCTGACGAGCGTTTAGTGCCTCAAACTGAGGGCATTGACCTCGTTCTTGGCGGACATACCCATACATATCTCAATCCTGCAAAGATGGTAGAGAATGCCTCTGGAAAGAAAGTTCCTGTCAGTCAGAATGGCAAAAGCGGAATCTATCTTTCCCGTTTTGATATTCATTTGAAATAGGATGTGCCTATTTCAGATGGAATTAGCGTGGGTTAGACGAATCCGCACCTCTGGTGCTTGAACTGACAAAAATTACCAATCTGCGCAATCTTTAACCAATAAAAAAAATTATGGAAAAAGATTGCGCAGATTGGTAATTATTGTCAGTTAAAAGCAACTTGTTGCTCATCACATCAGTTCATAGGACTCGCGTTAATACAGTTTGTTTATTTCTTCTTCAGAAAGACCAGTTGCAGCAGCTATCTGACTGACTGATAATATTCCCATTTCTTTTAATGATTTAGCTGTGGATATTTGTCGTGCCCTGTCACCTTCAGCTCGTCCTTCCTCACGACCTTTAGCTTCACCTTTAAGAAATTTCTCTGACAATGCCGTGCGTTCCCTACTTACGGAATCCCAGTAACGATCAATAGCCCATAGCTCTGCATCGCTATACGCAGATTCTTCAACAAGACTAACGGCTTTGGCTACATTATCATCCATAAGGAGTTCCTTGTCAACCTCCCTTGTATGCTCGTTAATCTCAGTAAGGAATCTAAGCCACAGCACAGCCATCTTCTTGTCAAGAACCGTGTTGGGCTTGAACTTAGGCAACTCGACGAATATCATTTCTATATCGTCAATGGTGTATTCCTTGTACTTGCTATGAGTCATCATATAGCAATGATAGAAATCATTTGGAAGTTCAGGGAAAGCAATATCATTAACGAGACTGAGAGTATAAACTGGTTTTAACTCAGAATATTTCTCTCCACGATCAGCAGGCAATGAGTATGCCTTACAGGTATTCAAAAGCACTCTCTGCCTGAACGCATCCGTCCAGTACATCTGCATTTCCACAAGGAATTGACGCCCGTCCTTATCCTTGCAACGCACATCCACTATGGTGTCTTTCTTATCGGGATTTACAGGCACCATCTCAGAAGGAAGATATTCCAGCTCTATAATATCTTTGCCTTCTGGCAGAGGCAGGAGGGCATTGAGGAAACTGATGAGCAATTCCTTATGCTCACCAAACACCTTCTTAAAGGTCAAATCCGCTTTAGGATCAAGATATTTTGCCATAATGTTAAAAGTCTAAGGTCTAAAGTCAAAGGACAAAGGTCTTTAGCCTTTAGTCGCTCGTCTTTTGACTATCCTGAGTGCAAAGATACACAATTTTCCTTTTACCTCCAAAAAATATATGTTTTTTTTCATTTGTATGTCATAGTGTAGTTTTCCAGTTTTCCTTACAACTTTGTACTTGTGGATGTTGAATCTGGATGTTGAATCATATCACAGAGAACATTTAATCATGGAATTGCTTTCACATAATCCTTAAATTGATTAAGCGTCAATGTTTTCTCTTCACCATTTGCCAACAAAGATATATGCCAAACTTCACCTTTTAATACTGGTAGATAGAAATTATAGCCAGTAAGAAGAGAGGCTTGCTTGTAACATCTTTTCAATTCTTCCATCTTGTCTTTATAATCGTCAGAGTCAAAATGTGATGCGTTAGAACAATTCACACTTTTAACTTCAAACAAGTGTATTCTGCCATAATAATCTTTCATGACAAAATCTGGATAAGACGAATGAATCTTTCCAAGACAATACTCAAACTTTATTTCCGATTGAGACAAGAAATTTTTACCCCATAGATATTTTTTCTCTGGATTCAACTTCTGTGGCTCTTTAGAACCATCCAACAACAGTTCTCCTGCGTGAGGGTTATTCTTGCCAACATCTACACGCATAGCAACTCTTTCGCCTTCTGCGTTGTCGCCTTGAGCAAGTTCTTTGAGGATTTCTGCAAATTCCCTCTCTGCATCACTATCAAAAGAGAATTTTGCAGAATCAACGCCTTTTCTTTTCCACACCCAATCTCCAATGCTGACGTATTTTTCCATATCTGTGTATGATGATTCTATAGGGAAGGAAACCTCTTTTACCTTGCCTTCCTCATCTGTTGACAACACCATACTTTCTGAATAGTCACACAAATATGATGAATTCTTAGCGATTATATCATCAGCATTCTCCGCAAAAAGAAACCATCGGTCGGTATCTGTCGCATAAGAACTGCACATATCTTTTATTTCCTTATCGGCATTCTTTAGCTTCCTATAAAGATCAAAGATACTGCCATAAGTAGCATGTTTGGGTTTAGCAGCCAAATACGCTTCAACATCAAAATCATCCCTTTGTCTCCAAGTCTTAAGGCGGGTTGTTTTAATCCTAAGATTGTCTGTTATATCCGTTGGCTCTTCAAACAGTCTTGTATAGCGAATTTTTGCTTCCTCTTTTTTCCTTAATCCCCATACCCATGCAGTCATAGCCAACTCTTTAGCCTCGTCTGATAGCTTTTCAAAATCCAAAAGTCGAGGATTTCTCCTAACTCGTCCTAATACCTGTTCGTCAAGCTGATCACTTTTAGTATTTCTGACCTGATACAACATACATGCACGAGGAATGTCCCAACCTTCAGAAATCACCATCTTGAAGATGATGATATCTACAGTTGAACTGGACTCTTTTACATAATCCCTCCAACGTGAGACTGGCAATCCCTTATGCTTACAATCATCATTTGTGTCACTTCCTTCGTTTGACTCTCTTCCTTTCTGCGTTTTTTGCATGATTGTCATCCATTTCAAGGCTTGATGTTCTGGCTTATTAAGAACATTGAAAATCTTTTCCAATTCTTCATCAGCCTTGTCTTTATTGGAAATTTGAATAATCAGACAAGGATTTACTCCAAGTAAATTCCTGTATTTTTCCTTTATTTCCTCGAACTTGTCAATCGCTACAGACACATCAACCTCATCTTCACATAGCTCAACCTTCTTTATTAGTTGTGAATTTATAGCCTGTTCTTCTGTTATTTCAACATCGGGAACTTGCCCTCGTGACAGTTTTGGAGTTGCAGAGATATTTATAGTTTTGGTAAAATACAAACGAGCAAGTTCATCAAGGTTATTTGTAGCCTGATGACATTCATCCTTGATGACATATATTTGCTTATTCAAACCACTTCCATAGAGATTAGCTGTAATCTCCTGAAGGAAATTATCCATAGAGCCACGCATGAGAAGACCACCTTCCTTGTAAAGGTCTCTTGGCAAAACATAGACATTATAATCGGTAGGAATAAACAAACTCTCTTCACCTGACAAAGAGGTACTTATAATGTACGGCTTCAACATAGGGAAATCTCCATGTTGCTGATATTCCACGAATTTCTCGTAATTTTGCTGACCAAGATTTCCCTTTGACAAAGTAGAAACAATGAAAACAATGTCATCTCGTTCAGAAAGAATACGATTCATCAAATCCGCCATCATGTGAGTCTTACCGCTACCTGTTGGTGATTTGAATGTGACATTATCTTTTTCTCTTATCTTTTCTATAAGAGAAGATACGGCTTCATCATGTAAATCAATTACTTCCTGTAACATAGCTATTTACTTTCTACTCGTTTGACCCAATCTTTGTCACTCTCAATAGATTTTTCCGTGACATCAAAGTGCTCACAAACCCATTGGATTTTGTCTTCCAACCTCTCAAATTTGGCTTTGCCATATAGAGTCTCATCAATGACATCAAAAGCCGTCTTTCCTTTGACATGCTCGGAATCTGATACTGTATCAAGTTCATAAACATCAAGACTGCCACCTAACGGATTATTGTTTTTATTCCAAGTGAAATCAGTTGAACCGTCATAACAAGCCCCTGTCATAACTCTTTTAAGTCGTTTTGATGTCACCTCATAAGCAATGCCGAGTGGAGTTTCATCGGTCTTTTCATTTATTTGACATAGTATAAAAGTATTCTTCATTCCATCACGATTTCGCTCAAGTACAGCCTGACCTGTTGTTCCACTTCCCGCAAAGAAATCAAGTATAATCGCATCATCCTTCGGACAAACAAGGTCTATCAAATCACGAATTAGAGAAACAGGTTTAGGATTCTTGAAAATGCCATTGGCACCTTGTAGCACAGATTCCAAATCCTTTTTCCCCTTATTATTTGAGTATTCATTATCTATATACGTCAAAGACGAATAGGCCTGTTGCTTCTTATCGAAATATTGCAGTTCTGCAGCCCCCAGCTTTTTTCTACATTTTTCGTAGGTTTTTGTATATATCCTATTGCCTTTCAATACCAACAACTTGTTCTCAATAGCCCATGCAATATCAGATTCACTCCATCGCCATGTCCAATCCTGTTTTGCGTGGTTTCCTTCAAGTCTTTTAGCCCTAGCCTCTTTATCACCACCAGCAACATATTCTTTTCCCTCAAATTTCAAAACATAATCCATCCCTTCAGAATATGACAATGAATCATAGTCCAATGTTTGTGTAGTCTTATATTTACCACGTGTTTCAACAAACTCATCTACTAAATCATAGCTAGAAGTGTCCGTATCCAACAAAGCAAACTGTATATCCCGATTCATGGAATACGCTAAAACATAGTCATGGTTCTTGTAAATAGTAGAGGTCGTTTTACCTCCCTTGATTGTTTGTCTTGGCACATTAAATAGAAAAGCGCTCTCTCCAAACACCTCATCAAACAAGCACTTAATATAAGCCTGGTTTCTATCATCTATACTACAAAAAATGACACCATCTTTTGACATTAACGATTTAGCCAATTGCAGACGAGGGTATAACATAGATAAAAGATTATCTCGTGAGATTGCATTTGCATAATTTGTTTTGGCAAATTCGCCCATGCTATCTTTTCCATACGGTGGATCAATATAAATCACATCTACCTTGCCCCTATACTGAATTAGCAGATTTCGCAACGCGTCATAATTATCCCCAATAATCAATTTATGGGGAATAATTTTGTTGCCATCGGAAAAACTTAGCTCTTCATTCTTCTTGAAATACTTGATTTCGCTTGTTTGTTTTTCCAAGCGTTTATCATAATGAAGACCTGTTTTCTTATAAGTCGTGCCTAATTGTGCAATAGCTATAGCCTCATTTACACTTTCAGCATTTGTAATGAGTTTACCAAGCAAGTCTGCATTAGAGCGTTCGAGAATTTTATCTACTACACGCCTCTCCAATTCTGCAAGTAGGTTATTCTTTGTGCTTTCGAGTTCTTTGTTCATGGTTCGCTCTTGTCTTCCATGAACAAAGTCTGCCATCTGGGGTTCTACCGATTGTGCCATTATGTGTTTCTACTTTTTTGTGTGCCGCAGAACTCCCAAATGAGGCGATATTGCTTAGATTAAGTATATACATTATACGAAAAGCGGGAGCCTGTTTGTTGCAAATCCCGCTATTCAGGCCGTGAGAAAGTGCCATGTCGGTAGGATATAAAGCAACAACAGCCCCCACATAGGTATATATGTAACGTACCCGTCATACCCCTAAAGGGGCACAACGAGGTACGGGTACAATAACGCACCTATATGGAGTCTATCATCATTTCACCTTGACCGACTTTTCAAATTTCTCACGTTCGAATAGCCAAAGGAAAAGCGATAAACGCCATTCAATATAATGTATGACAGCCGTAATCTTTATAGCGTCCAGACATCTCTTTGCCGAACTTGATCATAGCTATCGGATGCAAAAATATAAAAAATATCCAAATAAAGCAAATATATTTGATTATTTTTATATCCTGATTTTTTTGAGATGTAATATTTCACTCTCTGTAGTTGAGATATTTCCCTCAAAAAGACGTATTGCAATGTGAAGATTGCAATTTTACTTTCAAAAAAAGAGTTTTGAAAAAACTCGTCACTCGTCACCCGTAACGCTGTAAGTTACTGTGACATTGAGGTTTGTAGCGCCAATTCACCCTATACCACTCGTCACCCGACTCATCACCTAAATCCGTGTGTCTTATTGATAATGTGAATATTACACGCGCAATTTACCCTCTCGCCACTCGTCACCCAGAAATAGGTGATCAGTGAATTGCCTTTGCAAGTTGCTTTATATCAGATAGATATGCTACTTGAGGGTGATGAGTGGGTGACGAGTGAAACGAAATGAATCACCGCCGTAATGTCAAGAGTTACAATAACTTGCAGCGCTATGGGTGATGAGTTGCAGGGTAGTGCTGAAATTCTGTTTTTCTTTCTGTAAATGTGAGCGCTAAGAATCAAAAGGTTGTGATGCCTCCGTTGAACTTTTGCTTTAGTTCCGTTTCTCTTTCGCTTCAACTCCGTTGCAAAACCGTTGCAAATCCGTTCCTGCTCCGATAGGAAGAGCGAACCCAGAGCGAAGGGAGAGCGAAGGCATAACGGAGGAGGGGTAAATGAAAAGTGAAAAATGGAGAAATTAAAAGTGAAAAATGAAAAATCAGAGTTCAGAAAAAAACTTTTTCGCGCTAATCCTACATACCTACATCGACACCCTGCATAACACGCACAGGCTTAGTGCTTTACACGTATTTCAAATACCGCATAAACCTACACTAATCCTACACTAAACCTACACTAAAACCTGAATTTTTCAGAAATTCAGGTTAATTAATAATTAATAATGTATAATTAATAATTTAGTTTGGCTTGAACGCTTTTGATACTATTCAAATTATTCATTACTCATTATTAATTATTAATTTCATGTCTTGACAGGCATGATTAGTGTAGGTTTAGTGTAGGATTAGTGTAGGTTTATGCGGTATTTGAAATCGCTGCAAGTTTTTGTACACCAATAATTTACAAGGGGTGTCGATGTAGGTATGTAGGATTGTCGCGAAAATGTTTTTTTCAAACGCAAAGACGCATAGTTGTTAATGCGTCAAACTTACGAAAAAAAGAAAAAAGAGGAAGGGCTACTTCCTCTTTTTCTTTGTTTTAGGGGCTGTTTTCTTTTTAGTTTTAGTTTTCGTATTTGTATTCTTTTTAGTTTGGGTTTTTGTAGTTTTATTTTCTATATTATTGTTTTCATTCTGCTTTGTGTCGTTAGATTGTCTTTTCCAGACGGCGTTATAGTCTTCGTCAATTTCGCCTACTTGCTCTTCGAGGTCAATCTCAGGAAGTGGGTCTGGCTCTAAGGCATAAGGTACGCCCATATCTGGATGATAAACACTAACTTCCACAGCCACAACACCTTTGGTAATCATACCAATTTGCTCAGCAGCTGCATAGGTAAGGTCGATGATCCTGCCTTTTCTGTGTGGTCCTCGGTCAACAACGGTGACAATAACCTCTTTGTTGTTAGTCAGGTTCTTCACGAGGAGTTTTGTGCCGAAAGGATATGTACGATGAGCACAAACCAAAGAGTCGTGATGCAAGCGTGTGCCACTACTTGTCTTTGCGCCTGTTGCCCTTTTTGAATAATAAGATGCTTTTCCTCTCTGCTGTGCGTTTGTGCATAGCAAAGTGGTAAATAATAAACTTATTATGATAATGAATTTGTCCGTCTTCTTTTATTTTAGGTTGTAGGATGCTGAATTTAGATGTCCTGATAATCTGGTATTCAGCTAATTACTTGTTGGCAAAGATACGGATTTTTGTTTAAAAGACCAAATAAATTAACAATTAATAAGAAAAAAGCCCTTATTTCCCCAAAATGTTGTGTTTTTTGTGTGATGTTTATCCTTGTTTGAATGTGTAAAATGCTAATTGTTAATCAGTTTTGTTATTTCAGAATGACAAAGTCTTTATTTTCTTTCCAGTCTTACGCCAATGTCTGAGATTCCCGGCAAGATGTCACGTTTCATAGCGTGGCGTATAGTAATATGTAGAGAGTCTTTTTCCTGAAGATATTCTCTATCCAAAGATGTGGTATATTGGAAATAGGAAATGCCGTTGCCTGTAAAACGCCCTTCCTTGCTCGTGACATCAAAGCAGATAGTGTCTGTTCTGTGGCGTAATCCGGGATGTATTTCCTGTTCCATAATCAGGTATAGTTTGCGGAATGGGTATGCGCCATTAAGTCTCAGACCTACGGTTGTCTGGTATTCTCCCCCCAGTTTCAGGGGGGGCACATCATATTTCAGCGTGTCGTTCTTTTCCCAGCCGTCAATAGGCGTATGTGCGTAATGATAATAAGGTGTGTGTGTATCGCATGAGGATAATCCCATTACGATACACACACAATATAGGGCGTGTCTGATTGAAAATTGAAAATTGAAAACTGAAAATCTTTTCATTATTCTTTTCACTTTTACCCTTTTCTTTACTCTTTACTCTTTCTACTTTATTCTTTTAAGTAAGTGGTCAAATTTAATTTATTATCAAGAATTAGAGAATTAGAGATTTTTTTCTTTGAATTTACAAGAATTTGAGAAATGTCGCTTACGCTCC